>CAMJWQ010000143.1 GCA_946409475.1 uncultured Lachnospiraceae bacterium | reverse complement strand
TGGTAGAGCACCTGACTCTTAATCAGGGTGTCCAGGGTTCGAGCCCCTGAAGGCGCACTTAAGGCACTGGTTTTGCAGACATGAAGCTGTGGGGTTGGTGCTTTTTATTTCGAAGCGTGGCTCAGTTTGGTAGAGCGCTGCGTTCGGGACGCAGAGGTCGCAGGTTCAAATCCTGTCGCTTCGAGTAAGGTTAACAGGCTGTAATAGATGCAGAATTGTATCTGGTTCAGCCTGATTTTTATGTTATACTTATTAAAATATTTGAATTTTTAATGATTATAAAACGGAGGTGGAGACATAAGAATGAATTTGACTTTCAGATATGCAAAAGAATCGGATACCGCGTTGATTCTTCAATTTATTAAAGATTTAGCGGAATATGAAAAAATGCTTAATGAAGTGGTTGCCACTGAGAGTATGTTGGAAGAATGGCTGTTTGAAAAGAAAAAGGCCGAAGTAATATTTGCGATGTCAGATGGAACTGAGATCGGATTTGCGCTGTTCTTTCATAACTTTTCCACATTTTTAGGGAGGGCTGGCATATACCTTGAGGATTTGTATGTAAAGCCGGAATATAGGGGCTGCGGACATGGCAAATCCATTCTAAAAAAGCTTGCACAAATTGCCATTGAGCGCGGGTGTGGCAGGTTGGAATGGTGGTGTCTGGATTGGAATAAGCCAAGCATAGATTTTTATTTATCGATGGGAGCCGAGCCAATGAAAGACTGGACAGTTTACAGGATTGCAGGCGACACATTAAAGAACATGGCAGGCGAATAATGAAAAAGAAAAATACCAAAGCCCCTCCAAAATCACGGGTCTGGAGGGGTGTCTTAGAAAATTCGGGTATTCGGAGGGTATCGTTGATAGCATACCACATACGGTGCAGATTTAACTTCCATCACCACTACGATATTCAAAAACGCACCATTTATCACTCATAAAAATTTCTATGGTGTTTTCCGAGCCATACTGATACTGGTATCCGGTTCCGAAGTTTGATTGGTTGTCCTCAGTAGGGATTTGCGTTCCATCGACAGTGGACGTAATTTCTCCATCCATGACTCCGCATCGACCGGTTATATTGCTTTCTTTGCCTGTGTCGTAGTATATTTTTCCGTCTATCATCACCATTGGAATCCTGTCCCATTGAGCATTTTGCGCAGACTCTATCAACGAAATTTGGAACACTTCATTGATTTGAGCAGGATAGCTTTCTTTAATGTCATCCAGGTATCCAATCTGAATCTTATCCCCTATTGCAGCCTCACTCAGATATAGAAGAGAATTCTCTTCACTTGTATTTGTTGTTCCGACTTCAATTCGATCGGAGCTGTCTCTTTCCGTTGTTCCTTCAGCAGGTTCCACTAAGAGGCTGTCTGAATTTACGGACAAAACAGTAGCCTCAAAAAATTTTTGCTTGGAAGTTACTTCTGTTGTTTCATTCGAATCGCATCCTATCAATGCGAAGCCGACAACGAACGTAACCATAAATAGTGTAACAATCCGCTTCATAAAATCACTTCCTTTTAAATATAGACGAAATCTTCATGCAAAAGTTTCGCATTATATAAACAGCAATACGAAATTCACATGCAAATAAGTGTTCATATTATACCATGATAATACCAGAAATTAAAGGAGAGCGGCAATCGTCCTGTCAAAATGTTGACTGTTATATGAAAATCAGCTATACTGAACATAGTGAAAAAAACCTTTTGGATGTTGCTATTGACTATGGTTTTTCATCACATGAAGCTTTTACCAGAGCTTTTAAAGCAAGAAAGGTAAATGGAAAATGCACAGATCAATGATACAAACATATGTAAATGAAAGCAATAAAGCGGTTGAATTATACCAAAAAGCCTTTGATGCAGAGTTAGTGACAAGCTATACTAACTCTGACGGAACTTTTATGCATGCCGAACTTAATGTATATGGACAGATATTAGCGGTATCCGAAGCTCTTAAGGACGAAGAAAGAATTACAGGAACCACTATGCAATTTTGCCTGCATTTTGGGGATGGTAAAGAAGCGTTAGTTCAAAAAGCGTATAATGTGCTTAAAGATAATTCTAAAATTATTTACCCGTTAAGTCCGTGTACATATAGTACATTGATGGTTGACTTAATCGACAAATATGGCGTTCGTTGGTGTCTTTTCGTATAGGATTACTTCATATCATAAGCATAACAGGTAGTTTATGAAACCTGAGATTAATGATACTAAAAAGGCATATTTCCCGCCAAAGGGAAGGCATGTCTTTTTTTATGATTTAAAGCATTGGAAATAGTTGCTTTCGTCGGTATGATTTTCTGCTTTTACAAATCAAAGTTTTCCAAAGTGAATTCTTTCTTTTCCGGTTTTACATCACCATGCTTAACAAAAATCATAGTGATAAAGGATAGCACGGAAAAGACGAAGGCATAGGGAAATAATGTTCTATAGGATACATTTTCCAGTAAAGCCCCGGATAAAATGGGAGTAAATATCTGTGCCATCATGGAAAAGGTATAATACAAGCCCGTATATTTGCCGATATTACTGCCTTTGCTCATTTCCACAACCATAGGATAGGAATTTACATTTATAGCTGCCCAGCCGAAGCCGATAAATGCAAAACCGATATTTATACTGAAATGATAGGTCTGATAAAAAACCCCCAGTAAATAACAAATACTCATTAATGATATTCCGATTAGAATTGTCTTTTTTCTGCCAATTTTAGCTGATAAAAAGCCGATGGGTATGTAACTGATTATGGCTGTCACGGTAGCAACCATCAGGCAGTCGGCAAAGCCTCCTCCCTGCAGCCCCCATACAAAATAGGTATACCTGGAAAATGCGGTGGTTACCGCATTATAAGCCATAAACCATAAGAAGATGGACGCTAAAATCAAAATCAGGCTTTTTCTTACCTCTGTGCTCATTTCCTTTTGTACTGCTTCCCCCTCACCGCCGCTTTCCTCATCATCGATATTAATGGCCTCCGTTAATTTTTTCTCCTTAACGGATAATACTAAAATAATAACAGCCACTGTCATGATAATTCCAATTGCCATAAATAAAGGGAAATAATCCGGTCTGTCTTCTTCCTTAACCAGCATTTTAATCATGAGAAGAGAATAAACGGCACCTATGGCTCCCATTAAATTAATAACGGCATTTGCTTTACTTCTTAAGGGTTTAGGAGTTAAATCAGGCATAAGGGCAACAGCAGGGGAACGGTAAAAGCTCATGGATAATAAAAGCATTCCCAAAGCAGTGATGAATAAAATAAGCCGGTTGTAATTATCGGCTATCGGAAGTACCATAAGAAATATTACCGCCAGAAAGGTACCGGTTACAATAAAGGGTGTTCTTTTTCCTATTTTCGTATTTGTATTATCGGACAGTGTTCCGAAAAATGGCAGCAAAAATAACGCCAATACGTTATCCAGAGCCATTATAAATCCCGTAACGGTTTCTCCTATATGAAACGTATTTTGTAAAATCAGCGGTATGATATTGTCATACATTTGCCAAAATGAACATATGGACATAAAGGCCAATCCTATACAGATAGTTCTTTTGTAATTTAACTTCATAAAATCCTCCTTCGTGTTCATAGTATAATTTATTTTTTTTGTTTTTTCTTCTTTCCTCCATTTATGATATCATTTACTTCCTTAAAAGAATTTTTAGTTGTTACTACCCTTTTGTTTAGTTTTTTACTGTTATAGGTCAAATTTGACAGTGTTTCCTTCATGCTTTTTTTGTGCATATGCAAACCTTCTCTTTTTGTAAATCATATGTGTTAAAAGCATAAATAATTCAAAAACGGATGCTTCCGTTAATTTTTATGGGTTACTAATTTATAGATGGAATTTCCCTTTAAAGAAAATTTTTCTTCATATTCCGTCATAATATTGCCCATACTCATTTCCGTATCATAATGCAGGTCAAAGGTACACCGGTCCAATACCCATTTACTTTCCTCTATTTCCGAAAGTGCAAAGGAAAACAGGTCCTTATTATCTGTCTTAAATTCCACTCGTCCTCCGGGAGACAAAATCTGCTCATACAGAGCTAAAAAATTCTGAGACACCAGTCTTCTTTTGGCATGTCTTTTCTTGGGCCAGGGATCGGAAAAATTTAAGTAGATACAACCGACATTATCCCTTTTATCAAATATGGACAACAATTCTTTGGCGTCAATACAAACATAAAACAAATTATGAAGTGAATTTTCGCTTTTACATACCTCTTCTCTTTTTTGTAAAGCCCTGTACAGGACACTTGCATATCTTTCCATTCCGATATAATTGATATCCGGATGACTCATGGCCATTTCCGTTATGAATTTACCTTTGCCCATTCCAATCTCTATATGAACAGGATTACTGTTATGAAACAAATCCGACCATCTGTTTTTATATATTTCAGGCTCCTCAATAACATGGGGATTGGCGGGAACAGCCGCATGTGCCGCAGGAATATTTCTAAGTCTCATATCTTATTCTTCCTTTTTCACTTATCTTTTTATTTCCTTTATTTCTTATTATTCATTATTTTACACGATATATTTCAAAAAGAAAAGTTAAATCCCGGTGAAAAATACTTTGGTTTTTTATTTAAATAGTGTATTATAGTTATTAAATGTGTAATGATAATACAAAGGAGTAAGTGCATGAAGGTATACAAAAAATTAATAGGCTTGCTTTTAGCGTTGAGCCTGTCTCCTATCATAACAGTAAATGCCGATTATAATTCAGAAGATGAAATTGCAGGCAGAAGAAACATTCCCATAGAAACAAATTCTATTGAAAACTGGCCAACAGGTCCTGTGGTAGATGCACAATCCGCCATCGTAATGGAAGCTTCAACAGGAACCATATTATATGAAAAAAATGTCAATGAACCTTTATATCCTGCCTCTATTACAAAAATTATGACCATATTACTGGCATTGGAAAACTCAAATTTAGACGAAATCGTTACTTTTTCCCATAATTCCGTATTTGATATCGAGGCCGGAAGCAGTATCATCGGAGGCGTTGACGAGGGCGATCAAATGACAATGGAGCAATGCCTGTACGGTATTATGCTCTGCTCCGGTAATGAGGCTTCTTATGCCGTTGCTGAGCATGTTGGAGGTACCTTGGACAATTTCGTACAAATGATGAATGATAAAGCAAAAGAGCTTGGTTGTCTTAATACACATTTTTCAAACCCTCACGGACTTCCTGTTGAGGACCATGTGGTATCTGCCTACGATATGGCATTAATTTCTAAGGCGGCCCTGGCTATCGATGAATTCAGAACCATAACCGGCACCGTTCGTTATACCTTCCCCCCCACCAAAACAGGAGAAGAGAGAATCCGTGTCAATCATCATAAAATGCTGCCCGGCGGGGAATATGAATATGATGGCTGTATTGGCGGTAAAACCGGCTATACAACGGTTGCAGGCCAAACACTGGTTACTTTTGCGGAAAGAAACGGTATAACATTAATCTGCGTTGTGTTAAAGGAGGTCAGTCCCAGTCAATTTACCGATACCAGGGCACTGCTGGATTATGGATTTGATAATTTTAAATTACTGAATGTTTCAGAGAATGAAACACGGTTTACTATTAATAATGCTAATTTCTTTAAGTCTAATATTAATATATTTAATAACAGTGAAGATCTGCTGACCCTCAACACGGAGGGAAATGTCGTAGTTCCCAACACTTTGAATTTTGAAGACCTGGAGCCGTCTCTGGATTTTAATACCACTGATGATGTGGTTGCTTCTTTATCCTATTCCTATCAGGGAAGATACATGGGCGGCACTACCATACAATTAACATCAAAGACCATTAACAGCTTTGATTTTGATGATGCCATCGAAGGTAAACAGGCGGTCCCGGAAGCGGAGCAGGATGATAATCAATTTATGTTTATTAATATAAAAGTCATCCTATTATCCATATTGGCAGTTATCGTCTTATTGTCAATCATCTTTTTAATCAGGACAATTTTTAAAAATTATTATTTTCCGAGAAAGAAGCACAAAAAAAAATTTAATAAAAAAAAGAGAAAAATTGATTTAGATCATTACAAATTTTAAGAGAGCCTTAAAGCTCTCTTTTTTAATGATTCTTTCTCCATCTTTTCAGCTGAAGGTCTGCATGCATTTCTCTTAAGGCCTTCAATTCTTCCTCATTTATACTTTTTATGGTTTTAATAATAAAGACAGTACCTGTTTTTGTTTTTCTGATTCTAATCTTTCCCTTTAAACTCCCATGCCTGGAGCAGTATCCTTCACAGTAATACGTCCTGCCGTTTCCCGTGAACCATTTCAAAATTTTTTTTGCGGATTTTTTACAATAAATACATTTTAAGCTCTTTACCGTCTTATCAGACAATGCCTCCTCTTTTGTCGGAAATTCCCGGGAAATATATTTACTGTACCGGTCGAACATAACAAAAATCTCATCTTTTTTGCTTTTAGGGGCCTCATAGACATCAATGGAAAAAAACCTTTCGACATAGGCATCCGTTATTGACCGGAATACGCGGGCAGTATAATAGGCATCCGCACCGGCTCTGTGAAAGGGATTGGTCTTGTCAATATGCAGAATATCCACGGCATTTTCAAGAGTTCTCCGCACTCTTTTCTCGTCCATAGCTATACTGAATAGTTTTTGAATATCATAAAATTTTAAAGGTCCGGTTGTTAAAGACGGCACTTGATAAAAGTCCATGTTTCTTTGTAATTCTGATAAATCCATAGGACCCCATGTACAGAAAATATAATCCTCCCCGCACCATTTAAGAAATCGCTCTATCACCGTTGTAAAAGTATCCATTTTTTCCAGCTCTTCCATTTTCAGATGAAGGATTTCCTTGGTTATATGGTGCATTTTTTTATAGATCTGAGGTTTAATTAATTCATTGAAAGAATCAATGATTTCCTTGTCCGAATTTAATTTCAATGCACCTATCTCTACTATTTCACAGGGTATGGATTGATTTCGATTCCATTTACCTTCAGGAGATTGATTCCATTCCAAATCAAAAACAATGTAATTCATATGCACCTATCTTTACAATACGTATTTTCAACCATTCCATACTATTTATTTTCTTAATGTTTTAAGATAATAAAACCGTAAAGACTTCACTTTACGGTCATCATACTCCCAGCAGGAATCGAACCTGCAACTTGCCCTTAGGAGGGGCATGTTATATCCATTTAACTATGAGAGCAAGTCTGTATAACTTTTTATTGTATTGATTTAACGGCAACAGTAATATTTTATAATGTTTCTCCACAAAATGCAATTACTTTTAAAAAGTTATACCCAAAAATATAATATTTTTAAAAAGAGTGTGTATAATTCACTCGCCCCTGCAGCCAAATAATACCCTTAAATCTTCTGCCTATAGAAGGTTCACCGTATAAATCCTTTTTATTAATACTGATATCATATATTAATTCATTGGTATCCACCGTCAGTATATAAATTTCTTCCTTTGTAACGGAATTAATTTCTATATTATATTCAACAATGACTCCCATTACGGAATATTTATCACACTCTATACCAAAAGGCATAAAGTAAGTATCCACAAGGCTAAAGACATCTTCACTTTGTATTTTTCTGGAGAGCATGGTATAAGTATCGATATCCTCCAAAGTCAGGCTTTCTATGGCATCCTCATCTCCGTCTCTTGCCGCCTCAATCAAATGATTCCGATTCATGGAAGCCTTTTTATCCTTACGAATTTGTATTTCATTTTTATTAATGGGAAATAAAATCGTTCCCTGGGTGGATAAGGCAGATAAAGTTACGGAAGTATTTTGTTTTTGCAGTCCTGAATTCTTTCCTTTCAGATAATCTACCATATTTTGTAAATAAAAGATCAAAGATACTCCAACCTTTATATCATCACATACACCTGCATAGGACTCCTTATCCGCATGCCTTTCAATTACAATATCTTCCTGAGAGGTGATACCGTTACCTTCTATATAAGGAAATAAATAATTAAAATAAAATTTATTATCCTCATCATACTCGCCGCAAACTAATAGCCCTAAAGAATCTGAAAAACTCTTCTTAAATTCCACAATGATACCGTTTGTTTTACTTTGGGTAACGTTTTTTTCAGTAGGTTCATCGATTACCTTTTGTATTAAATCTTCTAACTGGTTTCTTTTATATATGGAGGACAATCCGATTGCACTTAAATAGCTATGCAAAATACTCACCTCTTTTCACCCTTTCGGTAATTTTATTTTCATAAGATATTTATATAACAATTTTCACGATATTATTAGCATTTTTAATTTTAATAAATTCTTTCATTTATTTAATAACAGTAATTC
>CAMJWQ010000142.1 GCA_946409475.1 uncultured Lachnospiraceae bacterium | reverse complement strand
CTTATGATTTTATATTCACTTCAAATTTTTTTGCTCTCCCTCATACCTATAGCCGCACCGGTATTTTAACTATTGCCTTCGTACCCGCTTCATATTCACTCTCAAGATATAACCCATATTCCTTTCCATACATTAACCGAATTCTTTCATTTACATTGGAAAGACCAAAGCCTTCCCTGCTTCCCTTGGGCTCTTCCCCGCTGATCATATCATTCAGCTTATCCATGGTTTCCTTTTTCATTCCTATACCGTTATCCTTTACAATAAATATAACGTCCCTGCCGCTCATGTGGGCGCTTATCTCTATCAGCCCCTTCTTTCTCTTATGCTTGATCCCATGGTATAAAGCATTTTCCACAAGAGGCTGCAGTGTCAGCTTTACCATTTTAAAGCTCTTTATTTCAGAAGGAATAGAAACGGTGTAATCCAGAATATCATGGTATCTGGAGTGTTGAATTTTTAAATAGCTGACAATATGAGCTTCTTCTTCTGCAATGGATATGATATCCTTTCCATTGCTTAAGGTTACTCTGATAAAATCGGACAGTGACGTTACCATCGCCACAACCTGCTCCTTCTTTCCGTCTTCGGCAAGCCATATGATGGTATCCAGAGTGTTGTACAAAAAATGGGGATTAATCTGGGCTTGCAGCAGCCGAAGCTCCATAGCCCGTAAATTTAGCTGTTCCGTCTTTACATCCTCTATCAAGCTTCCTATTTTTTCTATCATACTGTTAAAGCTGTTCGCCAGGGTTGTAATTTCATCCTTTGTATTGATATCCGCCCTTACCTTAAAATCTCCTTTTGCCACCATTCCGGTCATATCACATAATTTTCGGATAGGAAAAGAAATGCCGCCTGATATCATATCCGCCAAGGTCCATGTAACGATTAATATGGCACTGAAAAAAATAATACTGATGGTAAGAGTCTTATTAATATCATCAGCAATGGCCTGTCTGGTAGTTTCCAAGCTTCTTGCCTCATAATATATATATTCCTGGATCTGCTCCTGGATGATATCCGTGAGTATATAGATGTTGGTATCCAGCTTATAGATATTCTCATCATAATTCCCGGCTATTTCGGCACTTTCATACAGATCGTCAATTCTTTTTTGTAATGTATCGGTGGATTTTATAATTCTTTCAATTCTTTCCCGGTTATTTTTTGTCCCGGAAATTTTCTGCAGGTCTTCAAATACCTTTCTGACATCCGCAATGGTCTGGTATGGATCCACCAGCTCTTCCGAATTGTATTTCGCTACCGGGTCAGGACCGTTTATAACCACCTGATACATAGTGTAATCGATATTTTCTTTAAAGGCCAGATTATATTCGTTAGCGGCCGTAATATTTTTTACGATCTGATTATAACGGTTACTGTATTGACTCATATTATAAAGCAAAAAGACTGTCAATAATGCAAGAGGTATTAAGGATATATACGTTAAAAATCTTAATTTTCCTAATATGGATCTTCTCATCCCAGCCCCCAAATTTATTTTATTTTCCTTTTGAACGAAATTCCTTCGGCGAACAATTTTGGGTCTTTTTAAAGATATAACTAAAATAGTGGGCATCCTTGTATCCTACTTTAAAGGCTATCTCAGAGTTTCTTAAATCGGAATAGCGCAAAAGCTCCTTCGCCTTTTCCATTCGCACATCCGTCAGGTATTCAATAAAGGTCTTTCCTGCCTCCTGGCTGAAAATAGTTGAAAAATGGTTAGGGCTTAGGTTTACGCTTGCAGCAACCAGATTCAGAGAAACATCCTCCTTGTGATAATTATGTAAAATATAATTTTGCGCACTGTTTATCAGCTTTCCATACTTTTTATTCGATACCTGGTTCCGGTAGGTTATGGCATTCTCAAATAATGTCCCTAAATATTGCTTTGTTTCATCAATACAGGTTATTACTTTGTGGACCTCCTCCAGATAACCACATTTTTCCGTTAATACTGCGGTATTACATCCCAGCCCTTTCATAAACGATACTACGCAGAAATAGATATTCATGGTAATATACTGCCTGAAGATGAGAGAATTCATATTGGCCTGTCCAATACTGTAAAAATATTCTTCAACGAAATTCTTTATGTCATTTTTACTGCCGAATTTCAAAAATTCTTCGATGGCCGATTGCTCCAGTTTACCAATGTCTATTTGCTCCAAATCAATGTCCGGGCCGGCCTGGGTATTGGCCAGGTATTCATTCGTATTTAATTTCTCACTGTATACCACTTTATTTTTATTCATGATATACCGAAAAGCAAAGGCTTTATTGGCTTCATCAAAGGCAATTCCCACTTCCCGCAGCCTATGTACCGTTTTACCGACTCCCATAAAAAAGCTTAACTCCGTATAGGATAAAATGATCTTCGTTAATTCTTCAATATATCCGTCAATGATTTCGCTGATACTGCGTTCCCCTGTTTCCTTCACTAAGAAGGACCAGCCCTCCAAAGCTCTGCTGAATAGGTTAATATCCTTTTTATCCTTAAAATGTTCTTCCAGCTCTTCCTCAACGGATAAAATCGTATCGGAATATTGTTCGGTATTTGCATCCTTTAAAAATATGTGCAGCAGAATAATATTATAAGCACTGCCCCATAAATCAATGCCTAATCCGTTCCCTTTTTCCAGTATTTCCGCAACGGGCAGCTTGTTATTTACGATTTCATAGAAAAACTTCTGCCTTTCCAGAGTCTCATTTTCCTTCATTTCCCTTTCAAATTTTTCAATATATTCCTGCTGCCGTTTTTCTTCCTCTATTATTTTGGCTACCTGTTTTACTGCCTCCATCAGCTTATTTCCGGTAATGGGCTTTAATAAATATTCCGTAACACCTATGTTAATGGCTTTCTTCGCATAATCAAATTCGTCATAACCGCTTAGGATAATCACCTTTATCTCCGGGTATTCTGCCTTTACCAGCCTGCTTAATTCCAAGCCATCCATAAAAGGCATTTTAATATCCGTAATTACTATATCGGGTTTTAACTTTTTGATCATGGGATATGCCAATTCTCCATCACTGGCCTCACCGACGAAATCAAAGCCCTCCTGTGCCCAGTCAATGTTGTTTTTAATACCTTCCCGCATCACGATTTCGTCTTCCACCAAAAACACCTTAATCATGCTTTACCCGCTCCAATATTTGACATAACCTTCCTATTGCAAACCCTGATCATAAAAATTTATAGATGGTCGTTGCTTTATATTCTTCACCTGCTTCAAAGACCGGAGATACAAATGCCGGTTCATTGACGGCGTTGGGAAAATATTGTGTTTCCAGGCATAACCCGTTTCGTTTTGTATAGGCTGCTTTTTGCTTCCCCGTACAATCTGCGATAAAATTTCCGGCATAAAACTGAACTCCCGGCAGGTCACTGTAAACCTCCATGCTTCTGCCTGAGTTTTCTTCCTTCACTTCCGCTATTTTTTCCACTTTACCCTGCTGCGTATCCAATGCCCAGTTATGGTCATAGCCTCCTGCCAGCCGTAACTGGGAAAAGGGCTCTTCAATCTCTTTTCCTATTTCCTTAAAGCTTCTAAAATCCATGGGTGTTCCCTCCACGGCCGCTATTTCTCCCGTCGGTATGGCTCCCTTTTTAACAGGTGTATAATGAGATGCTCTTATCATGAGCTTATGCTTTAGTATATCTCCCTTATTATGCCCTGCAAGATTAAAATACGTGTGATTGGTAAGATTGATCACGGTTTTCTTATCACTTATGCCATGATAGATAATCTGCAGTTCATTGTCCTCCGTCAAACGATACGTTACACTGACCCGCAGGCTTCCCGGAAAACCCTGTTCACCGGCCGGGCTGTCATATGTAAGAACCACCTCATTATTCTCTTCCCCGCAGCCGTAATTCCATACTTTTTTATGAAAGCCTTCCGTAAAGCTGCTATGAAGATTATTTTCGCCTTCATTTGCTTCCAGCCTGTATTCCTTCCCCTCAATTACAAATGCCGCATTGGCTGTTCTGTTGGCATTTCTGCCTATTGTACAGCCAAAAAAGCTGCCGTTGGATTCATAGCCTGAAAGGTCATCATAACCTAATACCACATCATCCATGTTTCCGTTTTTGTCCGGCACACATAAAGATACTAAAATGGCTCCGTAATTAATCACACGAGCCTTCATGCCTCTTTTATTTTCCAATGTAATTACGGATATACTCTCTCCTTTTTTCGTTCGTCCGAAAATATCCCTTTGTATTTTCATTTATCGTTCCTCACCTTCTCCAATACTTAATACCATTTTATTTCTTCAGCCTTTATCTGCCGGTTACAAGCTTTAGACATCAGGTAAAGGCATAGAATCACAACTCCGTCCGCCCTTCCAGGGCCCGCAGCAGGGTAATCTCATCTATATACTCCAAATCACCGCCAACGGGAACACCGCTGGCAATCCTGCTTACCTTAATTCCGCTGGGCTTAATCAGCTTACTGATATACATTGCCGTTGTCTCCCCTTCCAGATTGGAATTGGTAGCAATGATAACCTCCTTAACCTCTTTTTGAAGTCTTGTCATCAGTTCTTTTATTTTAATATCCTTCGGCCCGATTCCCAGCATTGGTGATATGGCTCCGTGAAGTACATGATATACTCCCTCATATTTTCCCGTTTTTTCATATGCCGCCATATCTCTCGTGTTTTCTACCACCATGATGGTCTCCTTATCCCTTTTTGCACTTTTACAGATAGGACACAGTTCATCATCCGTCAGAGTAAAGCAATTGGAGCAGTATTTTACATTCTGCTTGGCGTCCACCATGGCTTTTGACAGGCTTTCCACCCTTTCCGCCGGCATATTGATCAAATGAAAGGCCAGACGCTGCGCCGATTTTATACCTATGCCCGGCAATCCGGAAAGTTCTTCAATTAATTTATTAATATGTCCGCTGTAAACCTCCATTAGAAAGGAAATCCTCCCAGGCCGCCGCCTAATCCTCCTGTTAATTTAGACATTACCGCAGATGTTTCCTCTTCCATCTTCCGGAAAGCTTCATTGGCTGCCGCCATGATCAGATCCTCCAGCATTTCCACATCATCCGGATCCACCGCATCCTTATCCAGCTTCACTTTGGTAATTTCTTTTTTACCTGATACGGTGATCTCTACGGCTCCACCGCCTGCTGTTGCCGTATATTCCTTAGTTTCTAATTCCTTTTGGCTCTCCTCCATCTGCTTTTGCATCTTCTGAGCCTGCTTCATTAAATTGTTCATATTTCCGGGCATGCCCATTCCTCCGGGAAATCCACCTCTTTTTGCCATCTTAAAATCCTCCTTTAAATTCTGTTTCGGTTTCAATATTCATTAATATTTTTTGTTCCAGCTGCAAGCAGGAATCTTCTATATGCTTATTACCTTCAAATTTAGGAATAATGATCTCTATGTTCTTGCCTATCATTTCACTTAATAAGCTTTCTATATGTTCTTTGTTCCGTTCCAGATAACCATGGGCAGTCAGGTCTTGTCCCACGATAACCAGTTTATCATCCGGAGAAGCATACTTTTTAGCCTGATTAATGAACGCTCTGGCAGGATATTCAAATTTTGCCATAAATCTTTTCCAGTTATCCACTATGTTTTTAATGTCACCGGATAAAGCCTTCGATTTCTCTTTCATTGCCGGTTTTTCTTTTTGGAGCTCTTCTTTATGGTTCTCCGTTTTCCGCATACCCGGTTCTCTTGCTGCAGGTATACCCTTTTCTATCTTTTCCTCCAGTATACGGATTCTTTCCAGTAAGGAATCCGTATCCACATCCATGGCAGGCTTACATAAACGAATCAATGTCATTTCCAAAAGAACCCTCTTTTGTGCCGCATACTTCATTTGTCCCGCCAATTCGGAAAAGATACGGATATACCGCATAATAGATGCACTATCTATCATGGCGGCCTCTTCCTTTAATCTGACAACGGACTCCGCCGCCATATCTAAAACATCCTCCATATTATCACTGCTTTTTACCAAAAGAAGATTTCGGAAATACCAGGAAAAATCAGTGACGAATTGGGTAATATCACTGCCCCTCATGATTACCGCTTCCAGCAAATGAATGGCCCCGGATACATCCTGGTTTATAATCAGGCGCAGCATTTCACTATATACCTCCGCATCAATTGCTCCCAATACCGTCAGGGTCTTTTCATAGGTCAGCCTTTCTCCCAGATAAAAGGCAATGCATTGATCTAAGAGACTTAAAGCATCGCGCATGGAACCGTCGGCCGCCTTTGCAATATAGCGGAGTGCCTTTTCCTCCACATCCAGATTTTCCCGAAGCATTAATTCCTGAAGCCGTTCTTTTATGGTATCTATGGTAATTCTCTTAAAATCATACCGCTGGCACCTGGATAGTATGGTGACAGGTATTTTATTCACTTCCGTCGTGGCCAAAATAAATATCACATAAGACGGGGGTTCTTCCAAGGTCTTTAAAAGGGCATTAAAGGCTCCTATTGAAAGCATATGAACCTCATCTATGATATATACTTTATATTTCCCTTCCGCAGGAGGATAAAAAACCTCATCTTTAATCTCTCTGATATTGTCCACTCCGTTATTGGAGGCAGCGTCAATTTCCATGATATTCATGGAAGTCCCGGAAGAAATCGACTTACAGCTATCGCAGATACCGCAGGGGTTACCGTTGTCGGGATTTTCACAGTTTACGGTTCTTGCAAAAATCTTAGCTATGGTTGTTTTTCCCGTACCTCTGGTACCGCAAAATAAGTAAGCATGTCCGATACGGTTCGCTTTCACTTGATTTTTTAAGGTAGTTACGATATGCTCTTGTCCTTTTACATCCTCAAAGTTATCAGGACGCCACTTACGATATAACGCTGTATATGACATAATTTTGCTCCCATTTAATCACCAAAACTGATTCCTATCAATTTTGTCTCTTTAACAATACTGGAATCCGGAGAAACCATTTTTAATCTTCCTGCCACTTCTTCTAAAGGAACCTTAGTAATTTCACCATTGATCATAGCTACCATATTACCGTATTCTTCCTTTATAATCAAATCTGCTGCTGCTGCTCCGAATCTGGTGGCTAATACTCTGTCATAGGCACAGGGACTGCCGCCTCTTTGCATGTGCCCGGGTACGGTAATTCTTACTTCCTGCCCCGTCTTCTGTGCGATCTGTTCTGCTATCTCATAGGAAACGGAAGGATGATGGCTCATTTTATTTTTTTCTCGTAATTCTTTTTTTGATAAAAGAGCGTCCTCCTGCGAAATGGCTCCTTCCGCAACCGCCAATATGGTAAAATGGCTTCCTCTGGCTGTTCGTTTATTAATCGCTTTTTCGATGGAATTTATACTATAGGGTATTTCGGGAATCAATATAATATCTGCTCCTCCCGCTATGCCTGCATATAAAGTCAGCCATCCGACTTTATGTCCCATTACCTCCACAATAAAAACCCTGCCGTGGGAAGCGGCCGTGGTGTGAATACAGTCAATGGCATCGGAGGCGATATTGACCGCACTTTGGAAACCAAAGGTCATATCCGTACCCCAAATATCATTATCTATGGTTTTAGGCAGGGTGATAATATTCAAGCCTTCATCCTTTAACAGGTTAGCCGTCTTGTGGGTTCCGTTTCCTCCCAGTATCACTAAGCAATCCAATCTTAGCTTATGATAAGTAAGCTTCATGGCCTCCACCTTATCCAGCCCGTTTTCATCGGGAATCCTCATCAATTTGTAAGGCTGTCTTGAAGTCCCTAAAATAGTTCCTCCCACCGTTAATATTCCCGAAAAATCTCTGTAGTTGAGCATTCTGTAATTACCGTATATCAGACCCTTATAGCCTTCATGAAATCCAAAGATCTCAAGATCCTCCAAATTCGTAAATAATGCCTTTACAACCCCTCTCATGGCAGCATTTAATGCCTGGCAGTCTCCTCCGCTGGTAAGTAACCCGATTCGTTTCATATTTCCACGCCCTCTCCTGTATTATAATTAACGGTGTAGTACTTTCGATACGCCTAGGCGTCTTTGCAATATACATAGAATAAGATGAACTGCATTCCCAAAATATTGTTTCTTTCAGCAGACTACAAACAGCCATTTTAAAGTATTATATAATAATTTGCCATTCTCTACAATACCGTATCCCGTCATAATCATATATTTACCATTCCGGGAGTTTTGATACCAATAAATATCAGCCTTCCGGCTATTCGGCTGGTCTTTTAGAGTTTATATACCGTACAAAATTAATTTTGAATTAACATAAGCATTTCTTAAAAGAATTTGCTGCTTGGATATGCTGATTTACTAAATTACTACTTTTCACATCTAGTTAATGGAAATAATTGACAAGTGAATAATATAATGATATCCTCATATTATATAT
>CAMJWQ010000141.1 GCA_946409475.1 uncultured Lachnospiraceae bacterium | reverse complement strand
ATTTTAAATTTAAAAAATAAATATTTTAAAACGAAAGCCGGTATTACACTTTTGGAAAATTTCTATGAAGGACATTAAAAGTGGAAAATCCGGATAAATCACACACTTAATATTTATCATTGGATAAAGAGAAAAGAGAAATCACGGAGGAGTAAATATGAAATTCTTATCATGGAATGTGAATGGATTGCGGGCCTGTCTGCAAAAGGGTTTTACCGATTTTTTTGAAAGTATGGATGCGGACTTCTTCTGCCTTCAGGAGACAAAATTACAGGCAGGACAGGTGGATGTTTTATATGAAGGCTATGAACAGTATTGGAATTATGCGGAAAAAAAAGGCTACTCTGGAACGGCCGTTTTTACCAGGCATACGCCTATGTCGGTGAGGATGGGAATGGGCAGGGAAGAACATGATAAAGAGGGGCGTGTTATTACATTGGAATATGAAAATTTTTATTTGATTACGGTATATACACCTAATTCGCAGAATGAGCTGGCCAGACTTCCCTATCGCATGAGTTGGGAAGAGGAATTTCGTTCCTTTGTCGGTGAGCTGGATAAAAGCAAGCCGGTAATTATATGCGGGGATTTGAATGTGGCCCATAAAGAAATTGACTTAAAGAATCCTAAGACCAATCAGAAAAATGCAGGATTTACCATAGAAGAAAGAAACAAATTTACGGATTTGCTGGATGCCGGCTTTACGGATACCTACCGTTATTTTAATCCGGAAATGACGGGAGCTTATACCTGGTGGTCCTACCGGTTTCGGGCCAGAGAGAAAAATGCAGGGTGGAGAATTGATTATTTCTTGATTTCCAACAGACTGGAGAATAAGCTGCTGTCTGCCGGAATACATAATGAAGTTTATGGTTCCGATCATTGCCCTGTAGAATGTGAACTGGATTTATAATTTGTATTTTCATTATACCAGAATACCCTGTTTGCCCCTTCTGCCCTGCAGAAAGATATTAATATACATCCTTACCCAGTATCTCAAGCTTATGCTTTGCACTGATTTGATATCCCCTATTGGTATGCTTTAAAATTCCTTCCTTACAAAATTTTTGCAGGGTTCTTAATAAATGACGATAGCTGGTTGCCAGTAAATCCGAAACATCCGTTAAATTCTCATGAAATAATTCATTTTCTGATGTATGGATAATATAACTGGCCAAACGGTTTTCAAGAGGATAGTATAAATTAATGCTGTCATTTTGAGAAGACCGCATGAGCTTATCGGCCAGATGCAGGGTAATAAAATGCATAAACTGTTTATTATCCGATAATATGGTTCTGTATTTCATGGAAATGCCCAGACAATAGGTATCTGAAATTGCCTGCACATCAGAATAAATATTCTTGCCGTTGGAGAATTCCACGTCACCGATCACTTCAAAATCCTGATAAAAGGTGTGTAGAAATGATCTGCCGTTGGCTAATATGGTAAATGCCTTTACTCTTCCCTCCACAAAAAAGTATATGTACTGCAATTTTTCATTTGTTCTGCATATATAATCCCCTTTTTGGAAAAGAAATAATTGAATATAGGGTAAGATTTCCTCCGGAAAAATGGATACTAAATGATATTGCCTGATATAGGTACTTATTTTTTGCTTATCGGTAATTCTTTGCATGCTTTCCTCCTCTCACCGGTTTTATTGACCTGTGCTTCTAACAGATTTATGTAAATGAATCAAATGCCGTAAGTTTTAATTTTATTGTGACATATGTCATACAATGATGCAAATTGTTTTTATATAATTAGGAAAACAATAAAAGGAGCAGAAGCATGAGTACATTATTAGCATTATTAGACGGCGTTATTCTGGCAGTTATGATCATGATTAACGGAGTATTGGCAGATACCTGCGGTAATTATACGGCTACCGTATTCATCCATTTAACAGGACTTTTGGCTATTATTCTGGTATTGGTGATAAAAAAAGAAAAGTGGACTGCTTCCGAAAAGCATCCCTGGTATCTTTACAGCGGAGGGGCTGTCGGAGTAGCTACGGTAGTTTTTAACAATCTGACCTATTCCCATTTGGGAGTAGCCGTTACCCTGGCCCTGGGGCTTTTCGGACAGACCGTATTTTCTCTTATCATTGACCAATGGGGGTTATTTGGGGCGAAGGTCGTAAAACTGCAGAAAGGAAAATGGATAGGTCTGAGCCTGATTATCACGGGAATTATTGTTATGCAATCTAAATAAAGAAAGATGAGGAAAAAATTATGTATATCATAATGGCTATGCTGGCAGGAGGAACCGTTGTTATAAGCAGAACGGCAAATGCCGCTCTTGGAAAAAAAGAAGGAATATATTACAGTACCTTATATAATTATGTGGTGGGATTACTGTTTTCCGTTATTGTGCTGGCAATCGTGGGGGAAAAAGCAGGTGCTTTCACAATGCCTGGCAGCTTTATGGAAGCTGCCATGTATTTTGGCGGAGTGATTGGTGTGGTATCCGTTACCCTGCTAAATTATATTACTCCTAAAATACCTGCCTTTTATTTAACCCTGTTTATATTTATCAGTCAATTATTTATGGGAATGCTTTTGGATTATATTCGCTTTCGGGAGCTGTCTTTTGGAAAGGTTACAGGAGGATTGCTAATCCTGGCAGGACTCACCTATAATCTTAATTTAGACCGGAAAAATGATAATAAGATTAAGAACTAGTACAGCGCAGCGCCGCCACGTCTGCGTTTGTGAACAGGTACTCTCGGAAATCAGCCTAATAACCGGCTATTTATTATTCGTTGTACTAGCATTTTATGATGTATTCTGGTAAAATGAAGATGGTAAAAATGATAAATACATCTGTTTGAAATAGAACAACAAATCGGGAGATAAAATGAAGACGGAAATTTATGAAGCTTATCTTAAAATTTTAAAATATGAACTGGTGCCGGCTTTTGGTTGTACGGAGCCGGTTTCCATTGCCTATGGAGCGGCAAAGGCCTCGGAAATATTAGGAGAGATGCCCCAAAATGTTATAGTAGAGGCCAGCGGTAATATAATTAAAAATGTAAAAAGCGTAGTAATACCCAATACGGACGGATTGAAGGGCTTAGAGGCGGCCGTTGCTGCAGGCATTGTGGCAGGAAAAGCCGATAAGGTACTGGAGGTAATCAGTGAAGTTACAAACAGGCAAAGGGAAGAAATACGGGATTTCTTAAATAGAAAATGTATTCATCTTAAGCTGGCGGAATCGGATTTTTTATTTGATCTGGTTATTACGGTCTATTCAAAAGAGAGCTATGCCAAAGTGAGAATTTCACACTCTCATACGAATATTGTCTTGCTGGAAAAAGACGGTAAGATATTGTTTGAAAAGGAAATGGAGGAAATCCATTCAGAAATAGTGGAAGATAAAAAGCTATTGAATGTAGAAGATATTATTACCTTTGCCAATGAAGTATCTATAGAAGATGTAAAAGAAATTCTGGATTGTCAAATTCAATTTAATACGGCTATCTGTGAGGAAGGACTAAAAAACAGCTACGGAGCGAATATCGGCAAGGTAATTTTGGATACCTACGGAAGTGATGATGTAAAAGTCAGAGCAAAAGCAAAGGCTGCCGCCGGTTCTGACGCCAGAATGAGCGGTTGTGAGCTTCCGGTCGTTATTAATTCGGGCAGCGGTAATCAGGGCATTACCGTTTCCGTCCCTGTGATCGAGTTTGCAAGGGAGCTGCAGGTGAGTGAGGAAACCTTATACCGGGCTCTGGTCATTTCCAATTTAACTGCCATACATACCAAAACAGGCATTGGCGTATTATCTGCCTATTGCGGGGCAGTTAGTGCAGGATGTGCCGGTGGCGCCGGAATTGCCTATTTATTTGGGGGCTCCTACCGGGAAATTGCCCATACTATCGTTAACAGTTTAGCCATTACCTCCGGAATCGTTTGTGACGGGGCCAAGCCTTCCTGTGCCGCCAAAATTTCAACGGCTATTGAGGCAGGTATCTTCGGGTATTATATGTTTAAAGAGAATCAGCAGTTTCGGGGAGGTGACGGTATTGTTAAAAAAGGTGTGGAGGAAACCATCCGCAGTGTTGGTAAGTTGGGTAAAATAGGTATGCTTGAAACGGATAAGGAGATACTGAAAATCATGATAAGCTGATAATCCGTAGGGAAGAGTATAACAAATCCAGGGAATTTATACGCTGACCGCAATGCACATTAAAATAAATGATAAACAATTAAAGATTTCAACAAACAGGAGACATTATGATACATGAGATTGCACCCCATAAGTTTGACCCGGTATATTACATAAAAAAACCAAAACCGGATGACTATTGTCTTTATTTTGAAAAAGAAGAAGTTCTATTATATAAAGAAGGAGATTGCGTACGCATTCCCTCCTTTTCGGATTGGAAAAGGAAGAAACAGATAGAGGAGCTTTATCGGGAGGCGATATATTTATTTTCTATTGATGAAAGGGGTTATTATCTGCTTTTATCACCGATACCGTATGAAGAAGAAAATTTCGAAATGCGAAAAATAACCCTGTTCCGGGAATGGAAGCCCCAATACATGGGATTTGCGGGAATAACGGCAAGCCAGCTGTATCGATGGTACAGCAGCAGAAAATTCTGCGGCAATTGCGGAAGCCTTACAAAGCGGAATGAAAAGGAAAGAGAAATTTATTGTCCTGAATGCAGTCAAATCGAATACCCCAGAATATCACCTGCGGTCATAGTTGCCATAACGGATAAAGAGCGTATTTTGCTGGTGAAGGTTCGGTATGGTCCTTATAAAAACTATGCTTTGGTTGCCGGTTATACGGAAGTGGGAGAGACCTTGGAAGAAACAGTAATCAGGGAAGTAAGGGAAGAGGTAGGCCTCAGGGTAAAAAACCTTCGTTACTATAAAAGCCAGCCATGGTCGTTTTCCGGTTCTATGATGGCAGGCTTTTTTGCCGAACTGGACGGAGCGGATACGGTAACCCTGCAGGAAAGTGAGCTTTTAGAGGCAAAATGGTTTAAGAGGAACGAAATTCCCCATATGCCGGGCAATATCAGCATTGGTCAGGAAATGATAGAGTATTTTAGAAATAACCGCAGTTAGAAGAGCTTTTATTTCTGATAACAGAAATTAATAGAAAACTACTGTCATTTTTGATTATGAAAAGTAAATAATCATATAATCATATGCAAATACTAGCAGAAATCATAAAGACGTAGAACAAAATTCGTTTTACGTCATTTTTATGAAAAAGGAGTTAAAATGAAAGAATTATGGGAGCTTTATATGGTATTTTTTCGAATAGGAGGATTAACCTTTGGCGGGGGATTGACCATGCTTCCTATGCTGAAATATGAATTAGTGGAAAAGAAACAGTGGGTAAAAGAGGACAACCTCCTGGATTATTATGCAATCGGACAATGTACGCCGGGTATTATCGCCGTAAATGTGGCAACATTTGTAGGTTATAAAAGAAAAGGTATTTTAGGAGGAATCAGCTCCACACTGGGAATGATAAGTCCTTCCTTAATCATCGTCTCAATTTTGGCAATTTTTTTACAACAGTTCATGGATAATAAAATAATAGGGCATGCCTTAATGGGAATAAAGGCCGTTGTATGTGCCCTGATGATAAATACGGTCATCACCCTGGCAAAAAAAAGCTTTATTAATGCCATATGTATCTTTATTGCTTTTATCGTCTTCGGACTGGCGGTTTTTACACCTGTCCCTACTATTTTACTCGTTGTTGCCGCAGGAATCGCAGGAATTATCATAAAAAAACTGGAGGGTGAATAGCATGCATATTTTATTAAAATTATTTATTGAATTTTTTCAAATCGGATTGTTTGCCATAGGCGGAGGCCCCGCAACCCTCCCCTTTTTGATGGACTTAACGGAAAAGTATGACTGGTTCACCATGGAGGATCTGACCAATATGATTGCCATCAGTGAAAGCACCCCGGGACCTATCGGCATTAATATGGCAACTTATGCAGGATTTCATGCCGCCGGTTTTCCGGGAGGAATTGTGAGTACCCTTTCCCTGGTGCTTCCCAGCGTTATTATTATCTTTTTAATTGCGAAATTCCTGGATAATTTTGAAAAAAATAAAACGGTAAAAGCCGTATTTTACGGTGTAAGGCCGGCTGTAACGGGACTTATCGCTGCGGCGGTATTAGGCTTAATGCAGGCTGCGTTATATGTGGAGACACCGGAGGGTTCCCGTTTGTCCATACCTCTTGTTATTTTAGGTATTATAATGTTCGGTCTTATGAATAGCAAAAAAATGAAAAACCTTCATCCGGTAATTTGGATTATGGCAGGTGCTATGGCAGGGATAGTTTTTCAATTATAATCATTTGATCAGACAGGAATAGAAACGGTGTCTTATGCCTCTTACTAATAGATCCGGCATTATAATTAGTATTAATTATCCGAGTCCTGGTTATCTATCGTATAAATCTGACGTTTCCTTGCCGTTTCATCACTTTCCAGATACTCATCATAAGTAGTGATTTTGTCAATTAAGGTACCGCCCGGTATAATTTCCATAATGCGGTTGGCTATGGTCTGGACAAATTGATGATCATGAGAGGTAAACAGAACCACGCCTGAAAATCGAATCAATCCGTTATTCAAAGCGGTAATGGACTCCATATCCAGGTGATTGGTAGGCTCATCCATAAGCAATACATTTGATTCGGATATCATCATCTTGGATAATAAGCATCTTACTTTTTCTCCGCCGGATAATACCTTTACCTTTTTAACGCCGTCATCACCGCCAAATAGCATTCTTCCCAGAAATCCTCTTACATAGGTAACATCCTTCACAGGAGAATATTGTGTCAGCCAATCCACAATAGTATCCTCCGTATCAAATTCCCTGGCACTGTCCTTTGGAAAATATGCCTGGGAAGTTGTGACTCCCCATTTAAAGCTGCCGGAGTCAGGCTCCATTTCCCCCATTAATATTTTAAAAAGTGCCGTTTTTGCCAGTTCATTACCACCGACGAAAGCAATCTTATCTTCCCTGCCGGCTATAAAGGATATGTTATCCAATATTTTAACACCGTCAATGGTTTTCGATAAATTTTCGACACTTAGAACATCATTGCCGATTTCCCGTTCCGGCTTAAAGGCAATATAGGGATATTTTCTGCTGGAGGGCTTGATATCATCCAATTGGATTTTTTCCAAAGCTTTTTTTCTGGAGGTAGCCTGCTTTGATTTGGAGGCATTGGCACTGAATCTTGATATAAAATCCTGCAGTTCCTTGATTTTTTCTTCCTTTTTCTTGTTGGCTTCCTTCATCTGTTTGACTAATAATTGAGTGGATTCATACCAAAAATCATAATTTCCCGCATATAATTGTATTTTCGCATAATCGATATCCGCTATATGGGTACATACCTTATTTAAGAAATAACGGTCGTGAGAAACAACAATTACCGTATTTTCAAAATTGATTAAAAATTCCTCCAGCCATGCTATGGCATCTAAGTCCAGATGGTTGGTAGGCTCATCCAATAACAGGATATCCGGATTGCCGAACAAAGCCTGTGCCAGTAAGACCTTGACCTTTTGCGGACCGCTTAAATCCCTCATGGAAGCAAAATGAAGCCCTGTTTCGATTCCCAGCCCGTTTAATAAAACGGCGGCATCCGTTTCCGCATCCCATCCGTTCATGTCTGCAAATTCAGCCTCCAGCTCACTTGCCCGAATTCCATCCTCATCTGAAAAATCTTCTTTTGCATAAATGGCATCTTTTTCCTTCATAATTTCGTATAATCGGCTATTTCCCATGATAACCGTGTCTAAGACACCATAGGCATCATATTTAAAATGGTCCTGCTGTAAGAAAGATAACCGCTGTCCCGATGTGATGACGATATCTCCGTTAGTCGGTTCCAGCTGTTCCGATAAAATTTTTAAAAAGGTAGATTTACCGGCACCGTTGGCTCCAATCAGGCCATAACAGTTCCCTTCCGTAAATTTTATATTTACGTCCTCGAATAAAGCTTTTTTACCGATTCGTAATGTCACATTATTTGCACTAATCATAGATTCAACCTTTCTGTTTATACGCGTTTGTTTTTAATTCCTATGGACTATTAGAGTACACATCAACTTCTATTCTAACGAAATATCAGCTGTTTTGCAAATAAAATATATAAGCCAATAAGATTTCAGGTAAAATCTTATTGGCTTACTTTATGTAAAGAAGGCTTATTATTTTTAGTCGAAGCCAGCTGCGCATTACTGGCTCCATTTCTGATACGAACACAATACCATGGAAGTATTTCTTAAAGAAATAATAAAAAGTACTGTGCCCAGATGCATCTTATATATTTAGAGTATAGTAAAAATGTGATAAGAATATGAAACAAAATTGAAGAAACTATGAATATTATTAAAAATTCATAAAAAGATGAAAG
>CAMJWQ010000140.1 GCA_946409475.1 uncultured Lachnospiraceae bacterium | reverse complement strand
ATTGGTGTAAATGCATTGGTGAATGATACATTAAAACTTGCCAAAAAAGGTGGAACGATCTGCCTGTTTGCCGGTTTTCCTAAAGGGAAGTCAAGTGATATTGATCCAAGTATTATTCATTATAATGAGTTAAATACGACAGGAAGCACAGCATATAGAAGAATGGATTACTTGCAGGCATCCGATATGGTCATAACAAAGAAAATTGATTTGGATGCTATCGTATCTCACAAATTTAAATTAAACGATTTTAATGATGCACTTAAGCTGCACATGGCGGGAACAGCTCTAAAAATTGTGATTGAGCCATAATTTAATAAATTTTTTTAAGAAGGAGAGAAAAAAATGAAATATGTAGAACCAATGATGGCAATGGGAAAAGCGGTCAGATTAGCAAGAATGGTAAATCCAAAATCAAATAAGATGGTAGCAATTACCGTGGATCATGCCATATCACGCGGAATTGCACCCATGAAGGGAATACACGACATACAAGGTGCAATTGATAAAATTGTAGCAGGACGCCCGGAGGCAATTACAATGACAGGCGGAATTCAAAAAAGGTGTTGGGGACCTCATGTAGGATCCGGGATTTCCGTACTTCATAAAATTTCAAATTATGCACCGACATCACCGACAAATGATGTTGTATTTGGTTCTGTAGATGCAGCGGTACGTATGGGAGCGGATGCCGTTTCCATGGGCGCCATGACATTGGGAGATTTTCAAAATGAGCAATTTGAAAGAATCGGTGAAGTTTCCGAATATTGCGACAAAATAGGGATGCCTCTAATCGGACATGTGTATCCGAAAGGGGAAAGCGTGGCGGATGATAAAAAAACGGCATGGGAAAATATAGCGTATTGTGTAAGAAGTGCATGTGAACTGGGAATGGATATTGTAAAAACTACGTATACAGGAGATCCGGAAAGTATGGCAA
The DNA here is from genome assembly GCA_946409475.1 of uncultured Lachnospiraceae bacterium. GTDB lineage: Bacteria > Bacillota > Clostridia > Lachnospirales > Lachnospiraceae > CAMJWQ01. Next base: position 7,488 of record CAMJWQ010000140.1, on the reverse strand, counting down.
AGGTAATTGCATGTGTACCCAGCTCGTTTAGAGTAGTTATTCAGGGGGGAGATGCCTGCAAGACACTGGATGATTATTTACAAATGACAAGAGATGCTATGGATTGCGGTGTAGGTGGTGTTACAATGGGCAGATTCGTATGGGATTACCGTGACGTAACTGCGTTGGTTATTGTACTTCGTTATATCATTCATAATGGATATAGTGTAAAGGAAGCAAAAGAACTGCTTTCGCAGCTCGAAAATGATAAAAATTACGATCGGTTCTAATTGTAACGAATAAGATGATAATTTATGCAAAGAGAAATGGGTATGGAATATGGCAGGTTATTTATTGGGTGTAGATGTAGGTACCACAAGTCTAAAGGTAGCTGTTATTGATGAGAATGCAAAATTGTTAGGAATTAGCAGTAATAAATACCGTTTGCTTACACCGCGGGAAACTTTTGTTCAGATTGATGCAGAGAGCATGTGGACGGCTTTTATCACTTGTATTCGTTTATTGAGAGACGGCAAAGGTATTGATATGTCAAAAGTTGTGGGAATAGGTATTTCTTCTCTTTGTCCGGGGTTGATAGCCATGGACGAAAATGGGAAGGTATTGGTAGATCCGATTATCTATTCGGACAGAAGAAGCACGGAAGAAGCGGATATGATTCTAGAGGCGGTGGGAGCGGAGAAGCTTTTTCAAATTACGGCAAATAGCTCTATGGCAGGTGCTTTTTCAGGTTCATCTATGCTTTGGATTAAAAGGCATCTTCCGGATGCATATAAAAGGACAAAATATTTCGGACATTTGAATACATTTTTAGTCCAAAGAATGACAGGAGTATTTGCCATTGATTATTCTAATGCTTCTTATACTAATTTATTTGAGACAACAGGTGAGAAAAAATGGTCCACATATCTTTGCGAAAAAATTGGAATTGAAAGAGAGAAACTTCCTGAACTTCATAATTCTACAGATGTAATGGGAGGATTAAATCACAGGGATATTATAGAACTTGGAATTCCAAAAGGTACATCCGTAGTAATCGGAGGCGCAGATACACCTTGTGCAACATTTGCTGCCGGTGTTACAAAAGCGGGCGACGTATGCGAATCAGTCGGTACGACAGATGTTCTTACGATTTGTGTTGACAAGCCTGTATTTGACCGGGGGTTTATCAACCGGTGTCATGTAATACCCGGAACGTGGATCTATCAGGGAGCAATGTCTTTTACGGGAGCTTCCAACGAGTGGTTTCTGAATGAGTTTTATGGAGAACTGGTTTTGCAAGCAGAAAGTATGCAGAATGCATTCGAATTAATGAATAAAGAAGCGGATCAGGCAATTCCAGGCTGTAATGGGGTAGTATTTCTTCCTTATATGTTAGGAGAAAGAAGCCCTATATGGGATTCCTATGCAAGGGGGGTGTTTTTTGGACTTTCTCTTCAGACAACGCGTAAGGAAATGAATCGGGCAGTTTTGGAAAGCTGCGGATATGGACTTCGTCAACTGTCTGGAATAGCAGAAAGGATAACAGGTAACAAAATAAAAGAATTTACATCTATTGGGGGTGGTGCAAAAAGTGAGACTTGGGCACAGATTAAAGCAGATATTACAAGTAAAGATTTGAAAATTCTTGATATGTGTGATATGGCTCCGGTTGGTGCAGCCTTACTTGCAGGTGTAGGAGCCGGTGTGTTTAAAAATGTGTACGATGCATCGGATAAGGTAGAGAAGAAAGTATACAAAGTGGTCAAAAGTAATCATGACTATGATGAGGTCTATGCAAAATGTTTTGAAGTGTATAAGAGTTTATATCCTGCATTAAAGGATATCTATAAATTAAATGCACAGTAATAATGTGGGCAAAAACTATAGTGTTTAAGGAGGAAACAAATGAAAAGTAAAGTAGTGGCACTAATTTGTGCAATTGTTATGGTAGGAATGTCAATTATTGGATGTGGAACATCAGGTACTTCTGGCACATCAGCAACAGAAGCGGCGGATACTTCAGCTAAAAGAACAGAGGTAGAACAGTCAGCAGAAGTAACAAAAATCACAATAGCAGTTCCCGATTCGGAAGCGTCTTATATTTATTCCGCAGCAACGGAATTTGCCAATCGTGCAATGGAATATTCCAATGGTACACTTGATATTCAAGTGTCGGGGAATGGTTCCCTTTATGGAGGAGATACGGCGGCAGGTATCAAACAGCTGTCGGCAGGATCATTGCAGATGTTAATTCTGGCAACCTCAGTATATGCAAGTTTTGAACCGGGTTACAATGTGATTTCGGTTCCTTATATGTTTGATGATCAGGCACAATTGTTAGAGTATCTAAATAGCGAGATTGGTAAAGAGCTAATGAATCGTGTGAGTGACATGGGCATTACAACAGTAGGAAGCTGGACGAGATCCTTCCGTGAGATAACAAACTCCAAGAGGCCCATAACATCTCCGGAAGACTTAGACGGTCTTGTTATACGTGTTCCAAATAATTCATTATACGTAGAATTTTTTAATGCATGCGGAGCTGTTACAACGCCTATGAATTTTTCGGAAGTGTATAATGCATTGCAATTAAACACTCTTGATGCGCAGGAAAATCCTGTGGATGTTCCTTATGTAAATAAGTTCTATGAAGTACAAAAATACATTTCTTTTACCAATCACATGGCAGATGCCTGGCTGGTAGGAATCAATTCTTCATTTTATGAAACATTAACACAAGAACAGCAGGATGCAATAACAAAAGCCGGTCAGGAAGTTCAACAATGGAATGTAGATATGATGGAAGAACAGGATCAGGTTGCTTTAAAAACATTGTTGGATAATGGAATGGAATCAAATGAAATTATGGAAGAAGCACGTGAGAAATTTGTTGAAATATCACAGTCCTGCTATCCTAAATTCAAAGAGTTGATTGAAGATGATGATCTATTTAATGCCACTGCAGATTTTTGCGGAAAGGCCGTTGATTAATCATTAATATGCAGTTATAAGCAGATGACATTTACTGTAATGCGCCCTACCTTTTGGGCAGAGCGCATATTTCTCGTCAGTTCGGCAGCTTTGGTAAAACGGATAGATAGGTTGGAGGATAAAGGATGGAACGTAAGAAATCAAAACTTTTTGTTTTTTTTAATATGGTAAACAAATTAGAAGATATTATACTGGCAATGCTGGTTATCGGGATGGTAGCGGATATCATGCTGCAGATTGCCGGACGAATAATGGGACATCCGTTTCCATGGACAGAGGAGACAAGCCGTTACTTATTTTTGTGGATGATGTTTTTGGCATTGGCAGCCGGATTTAATAGATGTGAATCCTCCCGTGTCACATTATTTCTTCAGGTTGCACCTTTGTGGTTCAAAAAATTCAGTGAGGTTTTATATGCTGTTTTTTGTATGGGTTTTTTTGTATTTATGTTTGTTTTTGGCATTCAAGTTGTACAGCAGCAGATTATGCTTCATGAAATGGGAACGGCTCTTCGTATACCAATGTCCCTGATTGGAATATGTCAGCCTGTTGGCGCAGTTCTTGGATTTATTGGTACAATACAAAGCTTTTTAGAATATCATGACAAAATAACAATTGGTGATAAAGAGACAGAGAAGAAAAAAACTCTGAAGAATGAGGGGTGATTAAAAAATGAGTGTTAGTATGAGTCTGGTAATTATTCTGCTTTTTATAGTATTGATGTTTCTTGGCGTACCAATTGCTGTATCACTCGGAGCGGCTTCGGTAATCGTAATGGCAATTATGACAGACCTCCCCTTAAATATGGCCGCACAGTCTATGTTTACGGCGATGAACTCATTTATTATGGTGGCGGTTCCATTATTCATTCTGTGTGGTTCTCTGATGGATGAGGGGGGTATAGCGGACCGTATTTATGATCTTGCTGAAGCCCTTGTCGGTTGGATTTATGGGGGACTTGGCCACGTATCTGTAGTAGTGAATATGCTGTTTGCGGGAATGTCAGGCTCCTCAGTTGCGGCAATTGCCTCTATTGGTAAGATGAGTATTAATGCATTGGAGAAAAAAGGCTATCCCAAGGATTATGCGACGGCAATTAATCTGTCAGGTTCTATGCTGGCCTCGGTAATTCCTCCCAGTATTCTGATGATTAATGCAGCAGCTACGGCAAATGTATCCATTGGACAGGCATTATTAGCAGGTCTAATACCGGGTATTATTATTGGAATTGTATTTATGATGTATAACTATTTTTATTGCAAAAAACATGTGATAGGTGATCGTGTTAAATTTTCAAGTAAAAAGCTGGCTAAATCCTTTGTAAGAGCTATTCCGGCCTTGTTAACTCCGATTATTCTTCTTGGAGGTGTTTATACGGGAATATATACACCGACAGAAGGTGCTTCAATTGCTGTGGTGTATACATGTCTGATTTCCATTTATGTATTTAAAAATTTGAAATGGAGAGATATTCCTAGAATTGTTATAAAAATAGCGCGTTCTACAGGAACTATTCTTTTTGTTGCAATTGCTGCGAAACCGGCATCATTGTTATTTGAAATTGATGGACTTCCAAGTAAGATTGCAAATATGATTGCAGGAATTTCTGATAATCGAATCATTATTTTATTTGTATTGTACGCATTCCTTATTGTTGTCGGTATGTTTATGGATGCTACGGCAGCAATTTTTATTTTGGTTCCTATACTTCTTCCGGCAGTACAGGCAGTTGGTATATCTCCCTTATTCTTTGTCGTATTCCTTGTGATTACGTTATCGTTTGGGTTGATTACACCCCCTGTGGGAGTGTGCCTATATGCAGCGGAAAATGTAACGGGATTGCCGTTAGAAAAAATCATTAAGTCCTCCATATCTTGGATTGTATTAATTGCAATTTCAATTTGTGTCTTTATATTTTTTCCTCAGATTATTGAGGTACCCGTAAGACTTATATTTGGAACATTATAATTGACATATTGTAGAAGGTTATCAATCAGCCTTCAAAGGAAAAATCTTTAAGAGGTATAGGTATTCTATAATATTAAAGAAGGAGAAACTCTTGATGAAAATAGTTGTATTAGATGGTTATACAGAAAATCCTGGAGATCTTTCCTGGGAGGAATTAGGGAAAATAGGGGATTTGACGGTACATGACAGAATCTCTTATGTTGAGAATCCTATAATTGCAAAAACCGTAGGGAATGCAGAGATCGCCATAACAAATAAGACACCAATTTCCAGACAGACTATAGATGATTGTCCTAATTTAAAGTTAATTGCTGTGTTAGCGACAGGATATAATGTGGTGAATTATAATTATGCAAAAGAAAAAGGCATTGCAGTTGTTAATGTTCCCACATATGGTACACAAATTGTAGGACAGTATGCAGTAGGACTTTTGTTGGAAATTTGTTCTCACTATCAATATCATTCAGATACCGTAAAAGCAGGAAAATGGGAAAATAATGTTGACTGGTGTTATTGGGATTATCCTATGATTGAATTATATGGAAAAACAGCAGGTATAGTTGGACTAGGACGTATTGGACAAGCCACTGCCAGAATTTTAAAAAGCATGGATATGAGGGTCCTGGGGTTCGATAAATTTCAGAGTGATGCAGGCAGGAAAGTAGCCGAATATGTTGATATGGATACACTTTTAAAGAAATCTGATGTGATTTTTCTTCATTGTCCATTATTTCAGGACACAGAAGGCTTGATAAATAAGGATAATATTGCAAAAATGAAAGAGGGTGTTATTATTATCAACAATTCACGTGGTCAGTTGGTTGTAGAGCAGGATTTGGCGGAGGCATTGAATAGTGGAAAGGTGTATGCGGCAGGTCTGGATGTTGTTTCGACAGAGCCGATTAAAGGGGATAATCCATTGCTCAAGGCAAAAAACTGCTTGATTACGCCACATATTTCATGGGCGGCACAGGCTGCACGTCAAAGAATTATGGATATAACCGTGAATAATATAAAAGAATTTATAAATGGAAATCCAGTGAATGTGGTTAATAAATAATGTCTTAGAAAAATTGGATTAATAAGATGAAAATAGGAAAAACCATATGAGAAAAAATATATTTGATAAAAATAACAGCAATACTTCTAACCCCAAAATGTTGTTGGGTACATTAATAGGCGTACTGTTATATATTTTTACGGGGAATATTGCAGCAGTTATTGTCGGATTATTGATTGGCCTTGTATTTGATAAGAGAAACAGAGAGCAATAATAGGCAGACGGAGGTCGAAAAGCAAAGCAGAAAGGTAGAACAAGGTTATGAAAGTAGTGGTAGCCATAGATTCTTTAAAAGGCAGCCTTACATCCATGGAGGCTGGAAATGCGATAAAAGAAGGGATTAAGAGGGCAGACGCATCAATAGAAGTAATTGTAAAACCATTGGCAGACGGAGGTGAAGGTACGACAGAAGCACTGGTATTCGGACTTGGAGGAGAAATGATTCTTGTAGATGTACAAGGGCCATTGGAAGGAAAAGTCGCAGCTTGGTATGGCTGCATACATAGCTCAAAAACAGCAATTATTGAAATGGCGGCTGCTTCTGGCATTGTCCTGATAAAAAAAGATAAACGCCCTATGGATGCAACTACCTACGGCGTGGGGGAGATGATTAGTGATGCAATGAATAGAGGATGTCGTAATTTCATTATTGGAATTGGTGGAAGCGCCACTAACGACGGAGGACTTGGTATGCTTCAGGCATTGGGATATGATTTCTTGGATGAGAGAGGTGCGCCAGTCCCTCTTGGAGCAAAAGGTCTCGGGATGATAAACACGATTTCTGATTTGAATGTAAAAAAAGAGCTTAAGGAGTGTGTATTTCATATTGCCTGTGATGTGACGAATCCATTGTGTGGTACTAATGGGGCCACTTATATTTTTGGACCGCAAAAAGGTGTCACAGAAGAAATGAAACCTGTGATTGATGAGGCTATGGCACATTTTGGAAGGAAAACAGCAGCTTATACAGGACAGGATAACAGTCAGTGCCCCGGTGCGGGAGCGGCAGGAGGGCTCGGATTCGCTTTTTTGAGCTATCTTCATGGTACGCTGGAATCAGGAATAGACTTAGTTATAAATGCTGTCAAATTGGAAGAAAGCGTGGAAGAAGTGGACTATGTCATTACGGGAGAAGGAAAACTGGATCGACAGACCGCAATGGGGAAAGGACCTGTGGGTGTAGCAAAGCTTGGTAAAAAGCATGGTGCAGTTACCATTGCTCTTGCAGGAAGTATTGCACCTGGAGCAGAAATGTGTAATATAGAAGGAATAGATGCATATTTTCCTATTCTGACACAGATAGTGACTTTGGATGAAGCAATGAAACCGCAAGTTGCCAGAGAAAATATGGTAAATACGGCAGAACAGATTTTTAGATTAATTTCTGCCATGAAGCAGATTTCTTAGAAACGGTTTTGTTTATAGTATTGTTTCATAAAAATTAAATAAAAACTAAGGCATATTGCAATATTTTTTAGTAACTAAAGAAT
>CAMJWQ010000139.1 GCA_946409475.1 uncultured Lachnospiraceae bacterium | reverse complement strand
AATATCTATAGTTTTTATGATAATTTTAAGTCTTGTATAATTTCTATTGACATTTGAATTACCGGTTATTTATAATATAGGGGTGTTTACTTTTAGAATAGTAAAACGGAAAGGCGTTTATATGAAAGCAGTGATATTACAGGGTCCGCCCGCATGGGCCGGCTATGAAGATAATGAAATTACGGAATATATGAAAACAAGGCTCGCTTCCATTACGGAAATTGAATCCTGCTCCTTCTTAAATCGGGATTTAAGTACGGCGGAACAAATAGACGAAGCCATAGGAGATGCGGATATCCTGTTGGGATATCGTTTTCAGGCGGGAAATATAACCGAGGAGTTTTTTCAAAGGCATAAAAATCTTAAGTATATGGCCACCTTGGCAATGGGTTATGGCGAGTTTGATAAAGAGCTTACCCGCCGCCATCATGTGATTATGACAAACACCTTATACGGCTCAAATACCATAGCCCAATATACATTTGCACTTTTATTGGAAATATGTCACAGGGTCGAAGCTAACAGTCATTTTATTAAAACCGGCAACTGGTCCGACCCTGCCCTCCGTCCGGCTTATATGCAGGCTCAGACCCCGCAGCTGGAGCTGTATAATAAAACCATGGGTATCTTCGGATTGGGCAACATAGGTCTATGGGTAGCTAAAATGGCTCACGCCTTTGGAATGAAGATTATTGCCTGCAGCCGTTCAAAAAAGGCAGGACCGCAATACGAATTCATAAGACAGGTGAGCAAAGAGGAATTACTGGCAGAAGCCGATGTCATATCTTTACATCTCCCCATCACTTCGGCCACTCATGGTATTATTAATAAGGACACCATTTCCCAGATGAAGGACGGAGTCATATTACTGAATACCGCAAGAGGTGCATTGATAAACGAGGAAGATTTATATGCCGCACTTATATCCGGTAAAGTATATGCTGCCGGTCTGGATTGCTTACAAACAGAACCGGCAACGGTACATACCCCGCTCATGGACTGCCCTAATGCCGTTGTCACCGGTCACATAGCCTGGTATCCCAGAGAATCAAGACTTCGAAATATTGATATTGCCATAGAAAATCTTAAGGCTTATTTAAGGGGTGAGCCAAAAAGTGTGGTCAACTAAAAATACACCTGTAAAAGAAGGACACCTGAATTGAGGTGTCCTTTCGTCATTCACGACAGGATGAGTCTGCAGGCAGCCTCACCCTGTTTATATTAACTGTATACCTGATAACCACTCTTTTATTGAATGGTTTCCGGTATTGCCGCATTTGTGGTATCCGTATTATCTTCGGGTACCGTCGAATCCGTTATGCTCTCATTGTCCCCCGGAACAATGCTGTCCATTTGATTTTTTTCCAGCGTTGTATCATAATTCTCCGTTCCCGGGAGTTCATAAACTACTACCGCCACACCTTTTTTCATATTTTCAAACATGGTTTTAGCGGCTGCCGGGGGCATATTAATACAACCGTGGGATCCGCTGGTAAGATAAATATTTTTCCCGAATGTACTGCGCCAGGAGGCATCATGAAAACCGATATTCCGGTTAAAGGGCATCCAGTATTTAACCGGAGTCGAATAATCTTCCCCATTCAGTGTCGCATCTGTTTCCGTATATTGTACCGGATAGGTGCCTGTAGGCGTCCCGTAGTTTTTGGAAACATTTCCCGAAACAAAGTCTGATTCCAGAATAAGCGTACCGTCTTTATAGAAAAACAAATGCTGGGCTGTTAAATTTACCTCTACGTAAGTATCTCCAATATCATCATCACCATATTGCTGGGCTGTTTGAAAATAAGCCGGTTCCCGTACCGTGTTCTCCCCATTCTGAATCAGCTGGGAAAGCTCCGTGATTTCCGTAGCCCTATCCAGCCACCAGCCATAATCTCCGCCGTTGATTTGCAATACATCCCCATAGGTGGTTTTAAAGGTACGTACCCTGCCAAAGGTATTATAGGTCTTTCCCAGATAATCAACAAATTCTTTCACACCATCGCTATCTAATACCACTTCAGAATCTTCGTCTACAGACAGCCATTGACTGATCCGATCTCCGTCAACGATTTCCGTATTTTCACCGAATTCATATGTAATCCGGGCACCTGCCATCCGGTTGATCTCTTCCAGAGCCTGCATAAGCTTCGGACTTTCAGATGTAATTTCCGCTTTCTCATAACAATCCGCTTCTTCTAAGGATAGGGAGGTTTCCAGGGAAGTAACCGCTTCTTTCATTTTATTCAATAAAATATCCTTTTTTATGGCAGTTCCCTTTGTTTCAGAAACAATTTCGTATCCTCCGTTTTCATATTGAGAAATGTGAGCATTGACGGGCTCTTCCATATAATCCGGTTCCAGGCCCCTTAATGACTCCATTTCTTCCTCCAGCATGGCGTCATCATATTCAACCATAGTATTGATGACCAAATCCTTTTTCCGGAAAATAGCGAAGGGCCAGTCAAAGCCTTTTTGATCCTCTAAAATTTCAGATAAGCTTCCGTCAAAAACAATATGTAAATCAAAATTCCGGCCATAAATCTGCTCCGTTACCTCATTACGTTCCAATAAGGTCAGGGAATACGCTTTTGCCTGTGCATTTACTTCCTCTTCTACCTGGTCAACCGTCATATTTGATACCTTTACCCCATTTATATAAGTATTGCTATAAAAATGGTTACCATAATAAAGGATAAAAACTATGTACAGCATCAGCAACATCAGAAGAGATAAGATACCTGAGATAATTAAAATCCTTATGGACGTATTCTTATGATATTTACTCTTATGGTATTTACTTTTGTATTTTATTCCATTCTTACTTCTGTCTGCTACATTTTCTATACTCGCTCACCTACTTTTACCGTTTCTTAATATTATGCATTGGTTATTTTAATATTGTATCATTAATTCATTTTTATTTTTATACAAAATAATTATATTTTGATTACATCATTGTTACATTCTGTTACATATCTTTTTAACAATTACTATTGTAAAAAAACAGCAAGACTTTTTTATTTCATCTTTGTTGAATTTTGTCAATTTATGGTATATAATAGGTGTTATCACTAAAAGCATTTATTATATTCTGATTTTTAGAAAGATCACAAGGATATGCAGGAGGAATGTAACATGAATACTACTTTAGAAATGCAGGCTTTTAAAAAAATATTGTTTTACATAAGTGAAATGCTGCAGCAGGAACTGGACATTGCTCTGTATTTGACAGACAGGGAAAAATGTCTTGCCTATTTTCCCAGTAAGACCATTGATGCAAAAGTAAGGGAAGGTGATCCGATACGTGAGGACGAGCCTATTTATGATGTAATTCACAATAACAGGAAAATGAACGAAGTAGTGCCAAAAGAGGTGTTTGGTTTTACTTTTAAAGGTGTGGGAACTCCCATACTGGACGATGAGGGACAGGTCATCGGCGCTTTTGCCTATTCAAGAAATATTGAAAAGGAAACTCTTATCACAGAAACTTCCGAAAATATGTATTCCACATTAGAAGAAATCAATGCCAGCATCGGTGAGATTGCCTCCAAAGCATTGAACCTGTCCGATTACTTATCTAAAATTGCCCAGGCTTCAGAGCAGACGAGCAACACTATAAATGAAGCCGGCTCTATCATCGGAGCCATGCAGGCCATTTCCTCCCAATCCAATCTTCTTGCATTAAATGCCGCTATTGAATCGGCACGGGCAGGTGAGGCAGGCAGGGGTTTTTCAGTCGTGGCAGAAGAAATGAGGAAGCTTTCCAGTCTGAGTAATGAATCCGCTTCAAAAGTCTCCTCCATGCTAAATGAAATGAAAGCCTCCATAAAAAATATTGCCGATGAAATTTCTGAAATTTCATCCATTTCAAAAGCGCAGGTTGAAACCACCTCACAAATTTCCACCGCCATAGAGGATGTAACGGTATCGTCCGAAAAACTGGTCGAGCTATCCAAGGAATAAACTTTCTATATACTGTTTACCGTATCTGCATACCGTAATCCGGCGGTTATCCCTATTCATATTCTTCAGGATAATCGCCGATTACTTCTTACAGCCGTTCCTTTTCGCTTTTTTTAAACCCGTAATACACTCCCTTTTCTTCTTCATATTCCTCTAACATTCTCAACCTGGTATCCAGGGAAGGAAGCTTTTGGGATGCGTCCCGAAGCATCAGATTAATAAATGCCATGGGCGTACTATATATATCAAAAATGGAGGATGTGGTTACCGGTACATAAACAACTTCATCAGACAAGTTTACCATGGGTGACAGGCGGCAGTCCGTAATAGAATATACGGCAAACCTGTTATCCTTACATTCTTTCATCTTCTCCAGCAGATTTGATGAATATCTTGGAAAGCCTATGGCTATAACAGCCACCCTCTTCGGATTCTTTAATTGCAGCATGTCCCAGCTGTTTGTCCCGGGCGTGACTGCCTGCACACCGTCCCTCATTTTGTCCAGGATATACTTCATATACGGTAACAGGGTCGCCGACATGCGGGAGGAAAGTAATATCAGCTCTTCGGAAGAAACCACCGCTTCTAAAAGAGCTTCATAGCTTTTTCCCTTCATAATGGCCGTCAGCTCATTCATATTTTGCATTTCAATGGATATAATATCTCCGACCCTGCGGTTTTTGCTGTCATAGGTATATTGCAGCCTTTGGGGTGCCGTTAACTTATCACTGACAATTTTCTGCAGGATACGTACGAAATCATTATATCCCCGATATCCCAGAGCCTTGCAAAATCTGGATACGCTGCCCTGGCTGATACCGGCTTTATATGCGGTTTCCTCTGCCGTCATAAAAATTATCTGCATATAATTTTTTTCTATGTAAAATGCAAGCTTTTCATAGGTTGGCGATTCCGAAGCTATATCTGCCATCCTTTGAATTAATTCCTCTAAACTTAAAATCTCTTTTTCCGCGATAATATCCACCCCTTTTATCTCTTATATTAAATTACAAAGCCTTCATTCCTAATTAGTCTTACATTTACATGACAACAGTATCAATGGCTCCAATGATAACAATAGAATCCGAATCGGCAGCAACCGTAAACGCTTTGTGATCAATACCTGAATCAGATAATATAACAGCCATTTCGTCTTTTATTATATACTGATTTTGTTTATTCAGGCAAACTAATGCTCCGCCACTGATAAGATAGACAAAATTCACCCAGTTTGCCTGCAATGTAACCTTTTCTTCTTTCTGCAGAGCCAGTACCTCCATTTTACCATGCAGCTCCTTTCTCATCATAAGATTAAAGTCGCAGCCCATACCAAGGCTGGTCGTTTTATATCCGCCGTCGAAAAAATCCTGTTCCAAAGGCATTAGTTTACTTTCATGATGCACCCTTACTGTATTCCCCGTATATTCTTCATGAATCAGACGTAAATTGCCATCCAATAATAAAAGGATACGATTGTAATCCGGCAGGGATGTAAAAACCGAAGTATCCGTATTAACTGTTGCACTGCTGATTCGAAATAAAAAGTCTCTGTCTGCATAAAGAGCACCTGCGGGATAGATAAAAAATTCCGTTGTGGAACCACCGGACCAGGAACTGGTTAAGGTGTCCCGTTTCCTGACAGGAAACAGTTTAAATGATGGAGGCATCTGCTGTTCCTTCTTCCGCATAAAAGGGATTATTCCGTGCTATCTTCCAGGGATTTGTTGCATAGGCTGCCCGCAGAGCTTCCCCCAAAGCCATAAAGGAGGATTCCCAGGTATGATGAGGATCTCTGCCCTGAAGCAAATCAATATGTATCGTGGCCGGAAAGCCTTGCGAAAATCCTTCAAAAAAGGCAATAAAATTAGCGGCCTGCGTATCTTCTACCATCTCCGTCTTACCGCCTGTGCATTCGTCGGCTATGGTAACAAAACAATTCCTTCTGCCTTCAAAATTCACCATAGCCCTTACTAAGGCTTCATCCAGACCGAACAAAGAAGACCCGCAGATATTGATGCCCTCCGATACAATCTTCCTATAGAAAAATTTCTTTAATCCGGCTCCCAGGGTAATTCCCAAATCTTCAGCTATGGTATGCTCCGAACGGTATTTCCCAATGTCTGCCTTACAGCCTATGGACATATTCAAGCCCCAAGAAAAGGTCCATATAAAGTGATCTAATATATCGATGCCCGTATCGGGTTTTAATTCAGAATTATAGTCTGCGGATAATTCCACCAGTATATCTACTTCCTGAATGGTCTTTTGTATTTTGATATAGCGTTCCGTCTCTTCATGAATCGTAAATAATTTTCCCATGGTTTTCTCCTTACTCTTTATTTTTATTAAACCTTTTCCGTGTTTTGCATACTCCTATTTTCCTACACGTATGGATACGGATTTCTGATGCGCCAGCAAGCCTTCCACTCCTGCCAGGTGGATACAGGTATCCGATAAATTAAAACAGCCTTCTTTTGATATGGATTGTACAAAGGAGGTTTTAATAAAGGTACCCGCCCAAACACCGTTTGAAAATCTGGCTGTACGCATAGTAGGTAAAGTATGGTTGGTTCCCGAGCAGTAGTCTCCGAAGGATACGGGCGTATAATGCCCCACAAATAAGGAACCGAAATGCAGCAGCTTCTCACTGACTGCCTCCTCATCCTTTGTCTGCACCTCCAGATGCTCAGGTGCCATATCATTGGCTATTTGAATGGCTTCTTCCATGGTGTCAACTATTATGACCGTTCCGTTATCCTCCCAGGATTTTAAAGCCGTCTCTCCCGTTTCCAATTCATCTGCAAATTCAGTTACTTTTTCCATAGCCTTTCCTGCCAATTCTTCACTTGTCGTTACTAAGGTGGCTCTGGCATTGGGGTCGTGTTCACTTTGTGCCAGCAGATCAATCGCTACAAAATCAGGTACGGCAGTTTCATCCGCTATAATTAGAACCTCGCTGGGCCCTGCCAGACTGTCTATTCCCACCTCACCTAATACCTGCCGTTTTGCTTCCGTAACAAAACGGTTGCCGGGCCCTACAATCATGTCTGCCTTTTGTACAGACTCCGTACCGTATGCTAATGCAGCTATTGCCTGAGCTCCGCCAACACAGTATATTTCGTCTACCCCGGCGATATCCATGGCTACCAGAACAGCCGGATGTATCGTTCCATGTGCTTTTGACGGCGGAGAACAAGCGGCAATTCTTTTTACTCCGGCTACCCTGGCAGGAATGGCCAGCATTAAGGCCGTACTGGGCAAAGGATAGCGTCCCCCCGGTACGTATGCTCCAACAGATTCAACCGGTACCAACCGATGAGCCAGAGTTACGCCTTCTACCGGACTTTTTGTTGTTAAGGGAGATAAACATTCCAATTGCTTTTCTGCAAAAAAGGTAATCTGCTCCGCCGCATGCCTTAAAGCTTCCACTGTCTTTTGCTCTACTTTTCCATATGCTTCCTCCACGATTTCCTTAGGTACTTTTATATATTCCAGATCTATTCCGTCAAAATTTTTGCTTAAGGTCTTAATTTCCTCATCACCCTTGTCTATGATATTACTGATAATATCACTGACTAACCGGGTTGTTTTCACGTCTCTGCCGTAGGTCTTACCCACAGCCTCTTTTAAATATTTCATGACTATCTCTCCTTCATAAATTAAGTGTGCTTTGCATTCACTATTTACCCAAAGCCGCATCTTTACTGGACTGCCACAGCATATCCATTATTTTTTTCTTTAACCGGATAAATTCCGGTTCCAGCAGGGTATTATGGGTTCGTTTCTCCTGGTAACTTACCGTTAATTCCTCTTTTATGGTACCCGGTCTTCTGGACATGACATAAATTTTATCTCCCAAAAGCAGGGCTTCATCAATATCATGGGTAATAAATAAAATCGTGGTTTCCGTTGTCTTACTGATTTCTGATAAAAGCTCCTGCATGACTAATCTTGTCTGGGCATCCAGGGCACCAAAGGGCTCATCCATTAACAGCATGGCCGGATTATTGGCAAGGGTTCTGGCAATGGCGACTCTTTGCTTCATACCGCCCGATAATTGTTTCGGAAGGGCATTTTCAAATCCAGTTAAGCCTACCATATCAATATATCTGCCGGAAATTTCCTTTCTTTTTGCTTTAGATACTTTTTTTATCTTCAAGCCGAATTCCACATTTTCCCGCACCGTTAACCAGGGAAAAAGACTGTAGCCCTGAAACACCATACCACGGTCCACACCGGCTTCCTTTACCAAATTGCCGTCCACCTCAACGGTTCCGCTATTGGCCCTTTCCAAGCCTCCCACGATATTCAATAAGGTGGATTTCCCGCAGCCGGAGGGTCCTACAATTACCGAAAACTCTTTTTCTTTTACATGAAGTTCTATATCCTGTAATGCATGTATTTTCTGTCCCTTATTATCCATAAATACTTTATTTAAGCCTTTTACCGCTAATTTATCCATTATGCATCACCTAACCT
>CAMJWQ010000138.1 GCA_946409475.1 uncultured Lachnospiraceae bacterium | reverse complement strand
TATATATTCTCACTAAGCTCGAAAGTACCTCGCTAAGTGTTCATATTATATCATACTTTTACATAATTTGGGGTCCGGATTTCTAATGATTTGGAAATCCAAAAACATGCCGTCATTTTCGATGACTGATTTTGCCTTCTCTATGGAAGCTTCTACCGCACTAATCTCTCCGGTCAATATCATATAGGACTTTCCGCACATTCCCCTTGCCAAGCGAAGTTCAATTAATTCCACTTCCGCACATTTTGCCGCTTCATCTGCTGCAATGATAATGGATGCTACCGAAAAAGTCTCTAAAATACCAAGAGCTCTCACATCTTTGATATCTGTCGTTCCATAAATTGCGGAAAAAATAGACTCGTGGGGATTTCCCAGTATAAAACTGTCAATTAACAGCTCATTAAAATGTAAGGTGGCTGCTTCTACGGAAGCCTTAACTGCAGAAAGTTCTCCCTGTATGATGACGATATATTTACCGGGGCAGACTGTTTGCGCCTCTATCACAGTAACCTCCGCCGTTTTTAGCATTAGATCAGCGGCGGCCATGCCGGTAGCTACCGTCTTATATTCTATCATACCAATCGCACGGCTCATTTACGCCCCCTCCTTTACACTTTATTAATGCTTATATATTGTTCATTTACTTCCATAACTTCACCCGATATTGACGCATGAATGGGAAGACTTAGCTTTTCTGTTATACTTTCTGCCAGCAATTCACCGGCTTTTACAAATTGCTTTTCTTTTACAACCGGACGGGGAGGTGCTCCTATGTGTTGTGATAACGGAATTTTTACATATTCCCATTCCCGCTCTTCCTCTGTAATAGGAGCAGGCAAATCATATTGCTTCAAATTGATATGGGTAATCAGCCTTTCCTCCGGCACCATTCTATAATTCCTGACACTGCTGACCGGATTCTTTTTCACTTGTTCCGGTTTTTTTAATCCCTTATTTATCAAACCTGCCTTACATGCACTTATTAATGTCCTGGGTGACAAATTTTGTACACAGGAATACATTTCACACAAGCCGCATTCTGAGCAAAATAAGGTATTTACGAAAGGTGTGACATCCCTCGTCATCCCGCTGGTAGCACTTCGCATAAAGGCATGGGGCTCAATAGGATGGCCCAGAAGATTTCTGGGGCATAAATCCGTACACATTTGACATTGACAGCAGCTGGACATAGCCCGCTTCATTTGAATGGAAGGCTTGCTTCTCTTCTTTCTTATTATAAAATGGTCTTCCGGCAATACTAAGACGGCATTACTTGTTTTGGTAATGACCTCCGAATCATTCACTATTTTCCCCGTCATCGGTCCACCCATAATAAATTGAGGGTTGCTCACTTTTGTATTTCCTGCAAGCTTTATTACTTCTTTTATCTTCACGCCGACAGGTACCTTAACCGTTACCGGTTGATTAACCTCTCCGGCGATAGTCAGATATTTTTCTATAACCGGTTCCCCATATTCCAAAGCCCGGTACATATTGTAAACTGTTTCTACGTTGAAGACAGCAATGCCGTGTTCAATGGGTATGCTTCCCGGAGATACTACCTTCCCTGTGGTTTCATAGATCAATATTACTTCATCACCAACGGGATAGGCTTCCTTTAAATATCTTAACTCCATGTTGTTGCTGCTGCTTTGCAGCCTGCTTTTCAATTCCTGCACCGTCTCTTTATAACTTTCTTTAACAGCAATTATAACAGAATCGGCACCTACGCAGTCAGCCAGGCTTTGTAAAGTCCGTAAAATCTGAACCGTATACTTCATTAATAATTGTCTGTGTACTTTCAGTAAAGGCTCACATTCCGCACAGTTCAATATGATTGTTTGAATTTTATTGCTAAGCTTGGCATATGCCGGAAATCCGGCTCCACCTGCTCCGGCTATACCCTTTTCCTGAAAAATCTTTTTCCATTCATTTAAAGTCATAAAACTTACTCCAGTCCGTTAACCTGGTCTACGATACCTATAATAGCCGCATCGATGGGGGAATCGGGTGTATCACATCCTATACGTGCGGCACTGCCTAAAGCTACCAGCACTACTTCACCGATCCCTGCCCCTACCTGATCAACAGCAATTAAGCTTTTTCCATATTCGTTCCGTATGTCCAGGGGTTCGACGACCATGAATTTACTGCCTATTAATTTCTCATTTTTTCTTGTTGCAACGATACTGCCTGCTACTTTACAAATTATCATTCCATCACCTACTTTATAATGGTGACAAAATCACCGGTTTTTATGGAGGCTGCATTTGCTTCATCCGTATCTATATGCATTTCCAGAGTATAGGATGCATTTACCCGTATGGTTACATTTTCGAATATGGTGCCTCTTTCATTTTCCACTTTGACCGATACGGATTCGCCATCCTCTACTTGTGCTGCCAACGCATCTGCAGGCGACATATGTATATGCCGTTTGGCAATAATACAGCCCTCTTTCAGATAAATAACTCCCCTCGGTCCAACAACAGATATGGAAGCAGCTCCTTTTATATTTCCCGATTCCCGGATTGGTGCGGCGATCCCTAATTTAACAGCGTCGGTTGCGGATATTTCTATCTGGGAATGCTCTCTGACAGGACCTAATATTCGAATATTTTCCATTGCCCTTAATTTGAAGCCGACAATAGTTACCGTTTCCTTACAGGCAAATTGTCCGCCCATCAGGTCCTTTTTCTTTGTCAGTTCATAACCTTCACCAAACAATGCTTCTACATCCGCTTGTGAAAGATGAATATGCCGGGCCGATACTCCAACGGGAACCTTATATTCACGGTTATTTTTACGTTTTAATATTTCAATTACAATCTTAGCTATCTCTTCCACATTTTGTTGCACCGTTATTACACCTCATTTTAATAAACTCTTTTCCGGCCTCCTGTTATTTTAATACAGGAAGAATTTTTTCCACATCGGCGTGAGGTCTTGGAATGACATGGGTCGCTACCAGCTCACCTAATTTTTGTGCGGAAGATGCACCGGATTCTACCGCAGCTTTCACTGCCCCCACGTCTCCCCTGACCATAACACTTACCAGTCCGGAACCGATTTTTTCCGTTCCTACCAATACGACATTTGCTGCCTTCAACATAGCATCCGCCGCCTCAATTGCCGCTACCAATCCTCTTGTTTCTACCATACCCAATGCTTCCTGTGACATTTTTCGTTCCTCCTTATTGATTTTGCTTTCCACAACTTTATTATTATTTTTTTTATTGGTTTCCTTATCTTCAACCGCTGTCAATATACCATCTTCAGGCATGTAAACACCATCCTTACCTTTTTAATCTTTCTGCACTGGCCTTAACCATTCTCCATGTTTCCTCATGGGGATTGGCTATGACAAAATGGATGCAAGGCTGCTTTCTTATACTTGCAGCTGCTGCTTTAAGGGCTTCCGATACGGCCGAAACCTCACCTTGTACAATAAGGGTGACTAACCGCCCCCCCAGCCTCTTCTCCCATGTTACAAATTTCACATCTGCTGCCTTACACATAATATCAAGTGCTTCTATGGCACCTGTTACGCTCTGTACTTCCATAAAGCCTAAAGAATTCATACCTGCCTCTGCTTATTTGATAATTGGTAATATTTTTTCCACGTCAGAATGGGGTCTTGGAATGACATGGACTGCTACTAATTCTCCTAATCTTGCCGCTGCCTCAGCACCCACTTCCGTTGCTGCTTTTACGGCTCCCACATCACCTCTTACCATAACGGTAACCAGCCCGGAACCGATTTTTTCCGTGCCGATCATGGTTACCTCCGCCGCTTTCACCATTGCATCCGCTGCCTCTATGGCTGCGGTCAATCCTCTGGTTTCCACCATTCCCAATGCTTCCTGTGCCATTTTTAATCCTCCTAATTTTTAATTTTTATCAAGTCCGCTGATTCTTAACATTTTCTCCGTATCCTGTTCCGGATTGGCAATAACATGCTTTGTTACCACACCGGTTATTTCATTGACTCTTTTTTCAGCTGCTTCAATTGCTGCTTTTACATCCTCTATACTTCCTCTGAATTTCACCATTACGATTAAAGGAACCGGTAATGCATCGGCATTAGCAGGCTTATTACGGTCAAATGCTTCTATCGTAACATTAGCTGCTTTACAGCCTGCATCTCCCGCTGCAAATGCAGCAGCTAATCCGAATACTTCAATCATACCTACTGCCTTACCCATATAACCTCCCTTTACATCGCATTAATAATTGCAATTTTTAAGCCTTCCATTTTAAGATTTGTCCGGTGGGCTTCGTTTATCTGACTAAGAGGATACCTGTGGGTTATCAATTTATTGAGAGGCAGCCCAATACCCTTTGCTCTTTTAAGAAAATCAAAGGTTGTGGCATAATCCCTTAAGGTATAGACCCAGGAGCCCACTATAGTGAGCTCTTTTGAGCAGATGTCAAAATGGGGGTTAATGGTGGCATCTCCTCCGTTAATAAAAAATCCCAGCTCACATAAACCTCCACCGTTTCGAATAAATTTATATATGTTGGAATGTGCCATAGGCGAGCCGGTACACTGAAAAGCAAAATCTGCCAAGCAACCTCCAAATGCCTCTTTAACGCCTTCCGTAAGTGCCTCTATGCCCTTGTAATTTTTGAAATTAACAGACTTTTCAGCCCCTAATTCTTTCGAAAAATCCAGTCTTTTTTGTTCCCCGTCTACGGCTGCTATATTTTCAATGCCCATAGTCCGCAAAATGGCGATGCATAATAGCCCGATGGGGCCGCAGCCCTGCACCAGCACCCGGCTGTTAAACCTAAGTATTCCCGTTGACTTTGCTCTTTCCACCGCATGTATTAATACGGCCGCAGGCTCAATCAGTATCCTGGAATCCAAATCCAGGCCGTTTACATTAAACACGGTAGAGCCTCCCCGAATAACCAGATAATCGGCAAACCAACCATTTAGATGTATATCATCATCAGGCAGTAAGCCATATACGTCGGCTCCTCCTACATTTTGTTTGTTAAGATCGAACATGGTTATATCCGGATTATCCTTAAAAATCATACAGGTAACAACCTTATCACCCTCCTGCAGAGGTTTTCCGGCACTGTCTCTTTTCACATTTTTTCCGATTTTCACTATTTCTCCGGTGCCCTCATGGCCTAATACAAGAGGGATCAAGCCGAAGGGATCTCTTTTAAATTCATGAGCATCGGTACCGCAAATTAAAAAGCCTTCCACCTTAACCAAAATGTCATCATCCCCGATTTTGGGAATGGGAAATTCTTTAATCTCATAATTTTCTAATTTTGTAAGCATAGCTGCTTTGCTCACCTTGGGAATCTGTTTTTCCCTATTGCAGGATTCTCCCGATGAGTTATTTGTCATTTCACTTAAAACCTGCTTGACTATTGCCTCAATGCTATTTTCATTTATTTCCATCTTACAGCTCCTTTCCCTTTTCTACCTTACACACAGACTGTCTGACATGACACAGCGCCTTCTCTTCGTAAACGTACTTGCCGAAGTCAGCCCCTCTCCGGTTCTGCTGGCTATTGTAAAAGTACAATACCCCTCACCGCCAAAACCCAGTGCCGAATAAGAGGGACCGTTTTTTACAAATATGGCGGTATCAATTGCTTTTCCAAAACGTGTCAGATGATCTACATTTTTAGAATGCATGTGGGCCGAATGCCGGTTGCCATGCTCCAGCCATACCGCTTTTTCTATGGCATCCTCTATATCCTTCGCCCTGACTATGCCTAAAATGGGCATCATCAATTCTTCCGCTATTAAGGGATGCTCCTTCTCACCTTCGAATATAATGCACCTGACGGTATCCGGTACTTCCGCACCAATCATGGAGAGTATGGCCTTTGCACTCCTGCCGACACATTTTCTATTAAGCTTTCCCCCCGGCAGCACCAGTTTAATTAATTCCTCTTCCTGGTTTTTCGAAATCATATGGCATCCGTTTTCCAGCATGTTATGTATCAATTCATCCGTAATGGACGAAAATGCCACTACTTCTTTTTCCGCAATACAGGGCAGATTGTTGTCAAAGGTACAGCCGTTTACAATATCACGGGCGGCTTTCTTAATATCAGCCGTATCATCTACCAATACGGGCGGATTACCGGCTCCGGCTCCTATCCCCCTTTTACCGGAGGATAAAACAGCTGTCACCACCCCCGGTCCTCCTGTTGCCGCAATCAATGGTATGGCTTTATGTTTCATCATAATGTTTCCTGTTTCTAATGTGGGATTAGCTACCGTAACGGCAATGTTTTCCGGGCCGCCTGCCTCCATAGAGGCTTCGTTAACCAGTCTGACGGCATAATTGGATGTCTTCACCGCTGCCGGATGAGGATTAAATACCACCGTATTGCCTCCGGCTATCATACCAATACTATTGCAGAGTACTGTTTCACTGGGATTCGTACAGGGCGTTATGGCTCCGATCACACCAAAGGGGCCCATTTCAATCAGCGTCAGTCCCCTGTCCCCCGACCATGCCGTTGTCACGATATCTTCGGTTCCCGGTGTTTTTTCCGCAACCAATTGGTGCTTTAATATCTTATGGGGAATATTGCCCATACCGGTTTCTTCTACACCCATCCCGGCTAACAGCTCCGCATTTTCCCTTATTTTTTTTCGTATGCTTTGAATAATCTTTTCTCTTCCGTCCATGGTAAGCCTTTGTAAAACCTTTTGGGCTTTCACAGCAGCCTCAATAGCCTGATTCATCTCCGGAAAAATGCCGGGTTCTTTATTACTTTCCGTTTCCTTGTGCATTTTTAAAATGACTTCTTTTATAATTGCCTGTATCTCTTTTTCATTCACTATCATCAAATCACCTCCTCCAGTTTATTTTTTGCATATTCCGCAAGAGCAGTATCTATTTCTTCCGTGCTGCCGCTTACTCCAATGGAGCCGATTAATCTCCCCTTATCATACAAGGGCTCACCACCGCCAAAAATGATGATATTCCCTTCGTTCGTTTGTTGAATTCCATAAAGGGAAGCTCCGGGCTGGCTTAATGTCTTTAATTTTCTGGTAGACATTTTTAAAGCAGCTGAGGTAAAGGCCTTTTTTACTGCGATATCATAGCTGGCAATAAAAGCATCATCCATACAATGTATGGCGACCGGACGGGCTCCGGTATTAAAAACGGCAATGATGACCCGTACGTTTTCCCTCACCGCTTTCATTTCCACCAGCTTTATTAATCGTAAGGCTTCCCTTAAGTTAATATCCCTTTTGCCTTCGGCGGTATCCCGGCTCCTGTCGTAAGCTCCCATCACTTCCCGTACGGTACTTTCAATAATATAGGATTTGCTGTCTTCGATTTTTTTCTTTATGGAGCGAAAATTATGCATCAATTCCGAGTCGTCCGTTAATTCTTCCATACACTCCATGTAATTCGTCATTCCGTCCAGATCATGCAGTAATTTAGCGAGCTTTTTTTCCATATGACCAGCCTCAATTTATTTAAATTCATTTACAAATTTAACTCTTCCATTACTTTCTTTGTGATTTCAGATACCAATTGCCCATAGTCCTTTTCATTTTTGCCGGAAGGTGGCTGCGTAACAGCATTACAGCTATGGCAGCTGATTTTTCCTTCCTTATTTTTCAAGCAGATATCTGCCGGATGCTTTCCTTTCAGTCCAAAGGATCGGCGAATCTCATATAAGCGTTCTACCTGGGAATCGGATAATTCCTTTGGTCCTCCCAGCTGCCTCGATATATAAAGCAGCTTTGCATAAAACTCAACAGACTCCATTTTATGATAAGCTGCCAATAAGGAATCCGCATAAGTAAGTGCTCCGTGATTCTCCAACAGAACCGCATCAAAATAGGGCAGATACTTAGAGACAGCATCCGGTATTTCCATAGTGGATGGCGTACCATATTCGGCAATGGGAACACATCCCAATGATATAACGGCTTCCGGCATAATGGGCTGCGTCAAGGGAATGCCCGCTATGGCAAAGCCTGTTGCATACATGGGATGAGCATGTACAACCGACTGTATATCCGGCCTTTCCTGATATACGCGCATATGCATTTTGATTTCAGAGGAAGGCTTAAAGCCCTTATTGGCTTGTAACACATTCCCGTTTTTGTCCACCTTGCAAATATATTCCGGTGTCATAAAGCCTTTACTGACACCTGTGGGAGTACATAGGAATTCATTGTCATTTAATTTCACGGAGATGTTTCCGTCATTAGCTGCTACCATACCTTTATCATAGATTCTTTTACCTATGTCACATATTTCCTTTTTTATTTCAAATTCTGATAACATATATTTTCCTCCTTGTTTTTTTGTTTATGTTGTATTATGTTGTATTTATTTGATTTTAGCATATTTGATTTTCAAAGTCAACGTTTTATTGTTGTATCAGCATGTTTTTCTTTGTTTTTCTTTGTTTTATTATTTATTAAGTTTTAGTCATATCA
>CAMJWQ010000137.1 GCA_946409475.1 uncultured Lachnospiraceae bacterium | reverse complement strand
CATTTTTAGGTGATATTGTGGGTCTTGTTACCGTAACGATTCCCGTTTCCAATTTATTTGAAAATTTGTTATCCGTATCCGTTTTCGGAACAGAAAACAGCTATGCATACCTGGTGGATCAGCAGGGCTATATACTGTTTCATAAAAATCCTGATTTGATAGGTTCACAAATAACCAATCAAAAGATAATTAATGTTAATGAAAATTTGGCGAAGGATGAATATGTTAATAAGCTTTTAGACGGCTCTGTTGATAACGTAACGGTAGAGACCTTTCATGAAGGCGGAAAAACAAAGCAGATGAGCTATGGCATCCTGCCCGACAGTAAATGGACATTGATAGTAGTCGCCGATGAATCGGAGGTAACGGCGCCGGTAACGAGAATGTCCATGACTGCACTTGTTATCAGCGGGCTTATGATTGTGATTTTATCCTTTATTGGGTTTATTTTTGCTAATACCATAATAAAACCGATTAAAAGAGTTACCCATATTATTGACAGTACGGCATCTTTTAACCTGGCTGAAACCTACGACTATACGAGGCTGCTGAAAAGCAGGGATGAGACCGCTTCCATGGCGGGAGCTATGCAAAAGATGAGAGCCGCTTTCAGAGGTATTGTTGAAAAAATAAAAAAATCATCCGGCTATATTAATGAAAATACCGCACAGCTCAATGAGATTATGCATTCCGTCAAAAGCTATGCGGAATCCACAGCTGCATCCACACAGGAATTGTCGGCCGGTATGGAGGAAACCTTTGCAACGGCAGAGGAAATAAGCTCCAGTATTGAACAAATGGATAACAGTACAAAGGATATTGCATTGCAGATAAAAGACGGAACCATTCTTTCGAAAACCTTAGCGAAAAGGGCGGAGTCCATTAAGGAAAATACTACCGCATCCAGTTCAAAAACGAAAGATATCTATAAAAGCATGAAGGACAAGACCCAAATAGCGATTAAGAAGGCGGAATCTGTCAGTAAAATTAATACATTGGCCAACAGCATTAAGGAAATTGCGGAGCAGACCAGTCTATTATCCTTAAATGCATCAATTGAAGCAGCAAGAGCAGGAGAAAGCGGTAAAGGATTTCACGTAGTTGCCAACGAAATAGGAAAGCTTGCCAGTCAATCCTCTGCCACGGTTAATGACATAACTGCCATTGTCGCGGAGGTAAATGATACGGTTGGTGAGCTTACGGAGAATTTGGAAAAGACCTTGGATTTCCTGGATCAAAACGTATTGAAAGATTATGAGAGCTTTATTTCAGTCAGCGGGCAGTACAGTGAGGATGCTTTCCAAATCAATGATACCATTGGCTCTATTCACAATTCGGTAAAAACAGTGATACAATATATGGATACCATTTCCCATGCCGTATCAGGTATTACCGGAAATGTGGGAGAGGCGACCGCATCTGTTACAGATATTGCCCAGGGTAATGATAAGATTATGAATTTAACTCTTGATACTTATGAAAAAATAAAGAAAAGTGGAGAATATGCCGTTTATTTGGATGAAGTGGTGAATCAATTTCAGATATCATAAAAAATAAGGCTTAATGCTTGACAAAAATAAGCAGATTGTCTATGATAATTAATAGTTTCATAGGGAAAGGTAATGAGAAAGAGGAGTAAATACTAACCGTTAGGCAGAGAGAACAATTCATCGGCTGAAAGATTGTTTATGACAGGAGTATGGAAGGTAGCTTTTGAACCGGGTATTTGAACGCATTTGCAAGTAGAGTATTACGTGTAGCCTGCGTTACGGGGCTGAGAGATATACTTTATTGATTTTAAGTATAATTAAGGTGGTACCGCGTTTATTTTCGCCCTTTACGATAGTAAAGGGTGTTTTTTTATGAGGAAACACACTAAAATGCATAGGGAAGACCGTTTTAAATTACCGCAAATCAGGAGGAATAATATTGAAAAAGGAATTAGCCAAAACATATGATCCGAAAGGAATAGAAGAAAAATTATATCAAAACTGGATGTCTAAAAAATATTTTCATGCCGTTGTTGATAAAAGCAAAAAACCCTTTACTATTGTAATGCCACCGCCAAATATAACGGGAAAGCTCCATATGGGTCATGCCCTTGACAATACACTGCAGGATATTTTGATCCGGTTCAAAAGGATGCAGGGGTATAATGCTTTATGGGTGCCGGGGACGGACCATGCGGCAATTTCCACGGAAGTAAAGGTTACCAACCAATTAAAAAGTGAAGGTATTGATAAGGTTCAGCTTGGCAGGGAAGGATTTTTAAAAAGAACATGGGAATGGAAAGAGGAATATGGAAATACCATTACCTCCCAGCTTAAAAAAATCGGCTCCTCCTGCGACTGGGACAGGGAACGCTTTACCATGGATGAAGGCTGCTCCAAAGCAGTTGAGGAAGTCTTTATAAAATTATATGAGCAGGGTTATATATACAAGGGAGCCAGAATCATTAACTGGTGCCCTGTCTGCAAGACCTCTATTTCTGATGCGGAGGTTGAGCATCAGGAGCAGGCAGGACATTTTTGGCACATCAAATATCCTGTTATCGGTTCCGACGAATTTGTTGAGGTCGCCACTACCAGACCGGAGACCATGCTGGGTGATACGGCATTAGCCGTTAATCCTGAAGATGACAGGTATAAGAGCATAGTCGGGAAAAAAGTATTACTGCCTTTGGTTAACAAGGAAATACCGGTCATAGCTGACTCCTATGTAGATATGGAATTCGGAACCGGGGTAGTAAAAATAACGCCGGCCCATGATCCTAATGATTTTGAAGTAGGAAGACGACATAATCTTCCCATCATCAATGTATTAAACGATGACGCCACCATGAATGAAAATGCGGGCAAATATCAAGGGATGGACCGTTATGAAGCAAGAAGGGCTATGGTAAATGAGCTTGATGCGTTGGGCCTCTTAGGGAAAATAGAAGATCATACCCATAATGTGGGTACCCATGACCGGTGCGGCTGTACGGTGGAACCTCTTGTAAAGCAGCAATGGTTCGTCGCCATGGAAGAATTGGCCAAACCTGCTAT
Organism: uncultured Lachnospiraceae bacterium; assembly: GCA_946409475.1. Classification (GTDB taxonomy): domain Bacteria; phylum Bacillota; class Clostridia; order Lachnospirales; family Lachnospiraceae; genus CAMJWQ01. The sequence continues at coordinate 5,459 of CAMJWQ010000137.1, read as the reverse complement.
GAATGCCTTAAAGACGGGAGAATTGAAATTTGTTCCCGAACGGTTTGATAAAATTTATCTGCATTGGCTGGAAAATATCAGGGACTGGTGTGTTTCCAGGCAGCTTTGGTGGGGGCACAGGATTCCGGCATATTATTGTGATTCCTGTGGTGAAATTGCAGTATCCAAAACGGCTCCCGAAACCTGTGAGAAATGCGGGCATCATCATTTTACGCAGGATGAGGACACTCTTGACACCTGGTTTTCTTCTGCTTTATGGCCTTTTTCCACACTTGGCTGGCCGGATAAAACAGAGGATCTTGATTATTTCTATCCCACAGATGTATTGGTAACCGGTTATGATATTATATTTTTCTGGGTTATACGGATGGTTTTCTCAGGCTTTGCCCATACGGGAAAATCACCCTTTGAGACGGTTCTGATACACGGTCTTGTAAGAGATTCCTTAGGAAGAAAAATGAGTAAATCTCTGGGAAACGGTATTGACCCTCTGGAAATTATCAATACCTATGGAGCAGATGCCCTTCGGTTAACCCTGGTGACCGTTAATGCTCCCGGAAATGATATGCGTTTTTATAACGAAAGGGTGGAAGCCAGCAGGAATTTTGCCAATAAGGTATGGAATGCATCCAGATTTATCATGATGAATATGCCTTCCGCAGACAAGGAGGGTGATAATAGTGAAAGCTTTGATAAACTGGAGCTAACGGGAGCAGATAAATGGATATTATCGAAAATGAATACACTAATCAGTGACGTGACGGCAAATATGGAAAAGTTTGAGCTTGGAATTGCCGTACAAAAATTGTATGACTTTATTTGGGAAGAATTTTGTGACTGGTATATCGAAATGGTAAAGCCAAGATTGTATGATGATAATAACAATACGAAAAAAGCGGCACTTTGGACATTGAAAACCGTGCTTATCAATGCTTTGAAGCTTTTGCATCCGTTTATGCCCTTTGTTACCGAAGAAATATTCTTAAGTATACAGAATAAGGAAGAATCTATTATGATTTCCCAGTGGCCTTTATTTAGGGAGGAATGGAATTTTGTTACTGAAGAAAGAGAAATAGAAATAATGAAACAGGCTGTCAGAGGGATACGAAACGTGAGAAGTGATATGAACGTCCCCCCGGGCAAAAAAGCCAATGTATTTGTGGTTTCTGAAAATACGGAAACAAGAGAAATATTTGAAAAGGGAAAGGTATTTTTCGCTTCTTTAGCTTATGCCAATGAAGTAATCATTCAGGCCGATAAAAAAGATATAGATGATGATGCCGTTTCCGCTGTTATTCCGGAAGCTGTTATCTACATGCCTTTCAAGGAGCTGGTGGATATAGAAAAGGAAGTGGAACGATTGCGGAAGGAAGAGATTCGGCTTCAAAAGGAATTAGAGAGAGTAGAAAATATGCTGCAAAATGAAAAATTTATTGCAAAGGCACCTCAGACAAAAATAGACGGGGAAAAAGAAAAACTGACAAAATATTCCCAAATGATGGATCAGGTAAAGCTTAGATTACAACAATTAAGTCAGTAATATTCGAAGTTTGCGAAATTTAATACTTGCATATAACCACCGCTATATTATAATAATAAGAGATTATGATAAAAGTGGTGGTTTTTTGTTTTTTACAGAAGCATTAGCATATATACTGAACATACCGAAGTTTACCAGCAAGAACACACCGGATAACACGGAACGGTTACTTAAGAAATTACAGAATCCTGAAAAGACCATGAAAATCATTCATGTCGCCGGAACAAACGGTAAAGGTTCCGTCTGTGCTTTTATTTCCTCAGTGCTAAAAGAAAACGGTTATAAGGTAGGATTATTTACCTCTCCTCATTTAACGGATATTAAGGAGAGATTTCGGATAAACGGACAAGTTATTGAAAATACGGATTTTTTAGAAGCCTTTCATAAGGTGAAGGAGGCAGTGGATTCAGGAGTAAGGGAAGGATGTGCCCACCCTACGTTTTTTGAGTTTTTATTTCTGATGAGCCTTGTTATATTTAAAAGAAAGGATGTTCGGTTTGCGGTATTGGAGACAGGACTGGGAGGCAGATTAGATGCTACTAACGTCATAAAAAAACCAATCGTTACCGTTATCACATCTATTGGATATGACCATACGGAATATCTGGGAAATACCTTATGTGAGATAGCGAATGAAAAGGCAGGAATTATTAAAAAGGGTGTACCTGTCATATTTGATGCCTCTAAGGAGGAAGTGAATCAGGTTATTATATCCGCAGCAAAATTAAAAAACAGTAAGTGCATTCCCGTCACTCCAAAGGATTACCAAATTTTAGAGATGGATGATAAAAGCATTGATTTTTCAATAAATTACAGTTATTATGAAAGTAATAGTTTCCATTTGAAGAGTCCGGCTGTTTATCAGGTAATGAATGCCGTGCTGGCGATTAAGACATTAGAGGAGGTTTCTGAAAAATACATTATTCAGGAAAGGTCCGTATCAGAAGGTATTAAAAATACCGTATGGCCCGGACGTATGGAGGAAATCGCACCTAATATTTTTGTGGATGGTGCACATAATGTGGAGGGAATACGGGCCTTTATAGAATCAGCCGATAGAATCAGCAAAGGGAAAGGGAAGTATCTCTTATTTTCTGCCGTGTCGGATAAAAATTATAAAGCAATGATAAAATGTCTGGTAGAGGGATTGGATTGTGAAAAGTATGGTATCACAAAGCTGCAAGGCAGCAGGGCCATTTCATTAGAAGATATGTATGGATGCTTTCAGGAATTAACCGATAAAAGTATATTTGTTTATGAAAATTGTGAAGCAGCTTTAGAAAACATACGAAAAGGTATGGATAAGGATAGTCTGCTCTTTTGTGTGGGATCGTTGTATTTAGTGGGTGAATTAAAAAAATTAATAGGGAGGATAAAAATATGATTAACTTTGAAGAAGAACTAAAAAAATTTCAACCGAGTTTGGAAATAGAAGAGGCAGAAGATGCCATTTACAATCAGGACCTAACAGATATGACTACTATTTTAGGGGAATTGCTCAAGGAAGATAAAGAGGAAGAATAAAGGTTAAGGTCAGGTGGTATATATGAAATGTTATAAATGTGGGAATACCCTCACGGAAAAGGATTTTTGTACAAGCTGCGGTGCGGACGTTAAAATATATAAAAAAATAATACGTATTTCCAATACTCTCTATAATCAGGGGCTGGAAAAGGCTAATGTAAGGGATTTATCAGGTGCTGTAATTTGTTTAAAGCAAAGCCTGAAGTTTTATAAATATAATATTAAAGCCAGGAATCTGCTGGGCTTACTATATTATGAAATGGGAGAAATGGTATCTGCCTTAAGAGAATGGGTGATTAGTAAGAATTTCAAATCAAAGAAAAATGTGGCAGATGATTATATCAGAGAAATTCAGGATCATCCCAACCGTTTGGAGGCCATAAACCAAACTATCAAAAAATATAATCAGGCACTGCTTTTTTGCAGACAGGGCAGTGAAGATTTAGCTATTATACAATTAAAAAAGGTGTTATCCTTAAATCCTAAATTTATTAAAGCCTATCAGCTTTTAGGCTTATTGTACCTAAAGGCCGGGGATAGGGAAACTGCAAAAAAAACATTGCAAAAAGCCGTGGAAATAGATGTTAATAATACGACGACCCTTCGTTATATAAAAGAAACCGCAGACGGCAGCAGCCAGGATGAGGGAAAGGAGAAGGATAAAAAGGGTACAAGTATTACCTATCAAAGTGGTAACGAAACCATTATCCAGCCTATTACAAACGGGAAAATAAGTTATGGATTTTCTTCTATTATAAATATAATAATTGGAGTGGTAATCGGACTGGCTATCAGTATTTTTTTGATTGTTCCTGCCAGAACCCAGGCTATTAAAAGAGAAGGAAATAAAAGCCTTATAGAAGTAAGTGATCAGTTAGCTGAAAAAAATGCCGAAATAACGGATTTAAACAGCCGGATAGAAACGCTGAATCAGGAAAAGGCCGGTTTGACGGAGGAGATAGAAAAATATGAAAGTGATGAAGGCATCTTACAGGAATATAATTATCTGCTGAATGCCGTTTCCTTATATATGCAAAACAAATCCGACGTTATACCAATTTATGAAGAGCTTTCAAAAATCAGTCAGGATTTTGTAAATGATAATGCTTCCGAGTCCTTTCTTTCCATGTATCAATTAATTAATGACGATATTCGGACTAAAATAGAAAATGCATATGTAAATGAAGCCTACAGTGCCTATAAAGCGCAGGATTACGATACGGCGGTTACCTATTACAGCAAGGCCTTTACGATTAATCCCGAAAATGCGGAGGCACTTTATCAGGTAGGAAATGCTTACCGTAAAGCAGGAGAAACGGCTAAAGCAAATGAAACCTATCAAAAGGTTATAGAATTATTTCCCGGTACAAAGAGAGCAAACGATGCCGCTTCTCACATTAGTGAATAAACACTGCTAAAGATAAAGAATTGGAACATAGTCCAATTCTTTTTTTATCGTATAGGAGCGTGTCCAGCGAAGCTGGACCACACCAGTCGGTGTAAGTCCGACTATGGTAATCGCCAGTGAGCCGTATAGTTTCATAGTACCTATGACGGTAATGGAACAAAACATTACTTAGGAAAGGAGCCCTGCTTCATTCAAGTTTGCAGAGGGTAAGAGTGAGAGAATGTCATGAAGACTAAAAGCTCCAAAGAAAAAGTTCGACAACTTCAAAACAAACGATATCTGACAGCCAAGAAATGCGGTACAAGAAGATTTCATGCGCTCTACGATAAGGAATATCGAGAAGATGCACTTATAGAGGCATGGAAAAGAGTCAAAGCAAACTAAGGCTCAAGTGGAATTGATGGATTCAGCATAGAGGATATAGAAATCTATGGCACAGAGAAATATTTGGAGGAAATCCAAAAGGAGGGAAAAGAGTGAATAATGAGTTTCAATTGCTGCAATCGGATTTACTGATACAAATGCCAAGAGAGATAGATCATCATGAATCTATTCGTATAAGAGAAAAAGCAGACCACTATATTGAACGAAAGAATATAAAAAATATTATTTTTGATTTTAAAGATACTATACCAATTGAACATTATGTGAATCGTGTCATTAAGAACGTAAAGAATGACTATATTCGCAAGAAATTCTATGGTTACGAAAGACAAACATTATTGATTAATGAGTTTATCGTGTCTTACAATAATAGTAAGATGGAATACCCCGTCGACAAGCACATCCTAGCTATAGAAGTGGGAGAACATATCCAACAATGTGTGTTAAACTTAACTAAGTTAGAACAAGTGGTCGTCATTTACTTGTTAAAAGATTATAAGCCAAAAGAAATTGCAGAATTATTAGCTGTTCCGAAGAAAGTAGTTTACAACGCGATACATCGTTGTAAAATAAAACTAAGACATCATATAGATGGTTATTAAT
>CAMJWQ010000136.1 GCA_946409475.1 uncultured Lachnospiraceae bacterium | reverse complement strand
AAGCGGAGTCACGAAAACTTGCTCTTTCAGCTATGGCTTCAACTGCTACAAATCAGTAAAGGACACGCCGTGTTTTTTTGCAAGAATTTCAGTTCCACAATGTTTTTTCGATAAAGACATGTAATCAAGGTTTTACGGGATTTGATCTTGCAGGGGGACATTGTCGCCCGCAATATAATTTTGGTCGTTCTTTTACTTGCCGTCTTGTGCTTAGAAGATAAGTCTGTAGAACAACAAATATGCTTTGAAATTGCCAGATTCTTAATACAGAAGGCTTGACATTATGGGAATATTTGATATAATGGTAACATATGTTGCGCAACGCATGTTGCTTATTCGCGGCTAGCTTTTAATTTGAGAGCAATCCAAGCTATTGTGCATCATTCAATCAAAAGGAGATTTTGAAATGCCGCCAAAGCCAACGACCAACAAAGAGGCGATCTTGAGTGCCGCTGTTTCCTTGGTACGAGAACAGGGGATGGAGAATGTAAATGCCCGAAGCATTGCTTCAAAGCTGAATTGCTCGACCAAGCCCTTATTTCGCGTCTATGAAAATATGGACGCTTTAAAACAAGATATAATTACTCAACTCGACCTATACTATAGCACGTTTATGGAAGCCCGGATGAGCGACGACAATCGCCTGCTAACGCAAGGAATCGCTTACATTGAATTTGCAAGACAAGAAAAAAATATATTCAATACCCTTTTTATGGATAAAAACTGTGCAGGAAAAAGTATTGAAGAAATACTTGATGCTGATTGGAACCAGCGTTCCGTTATGAATGCACAAAAAAAAACGGGACTTAGTTTGGCAAACGCTCGAAGCTTATTTCGGGATGTATGGCTTTATTCGCACGGAATTGCAACTCAAATTGTATCAGACGATATTAATTTACCGCCGGAAGAAGTAGTTCAGCTTATAAAAAATGCTTTCCACAGATTTTCTTTAGTAATGGAGGGAGAGAACATGAATGAAATTCCAGAGAAGATGGACAAGTTTTTCAACACCCGTGCAGATATATACGATGTTCAACAAGTCAAAAATATTGATGGAGGGGATAAATGCTATTACGAAATAGCTCAATATATTCCTGATAATACAAAAACATTATTGGATCTGGGGTGTGGAACTGGATTAGAATTGGAATCTATTTTCAATAGATTCCCTGAGATGGATGTAACGGGTATTGATCTTGCGGATAAAATGCTGGAGAAACTGGCTGCAAAATATTCAAAGCATTCGATCGATCTAATCAATGGCAACTATTTGACTGTTGATATGGGTACGGAAAAATATGATGCGGCGATATCAGTTATGTCCTTTCATCATTTTACTTATTCACAGAAAAGGAAACTCTACACCAATATTTGCCGCTGTCTAAAAAATAATGGAGTTTTTATTGAATGTGATTATATGGTTTGTTCCAATGACAGTGACATAGAGGCACATTTTTTATCGGAGAGAGAAAAGCTCCTGACGGATCATAATCTCACGGAGAATCTCTATCACTATGATATTCCTTTTACGATGGAACATGAGATGTCATTATTAACCGAATCCGGGTTTCAGTCAGTTAAAAAGGTATGGGGCGTTGAGAACACGATTATGCTTTTGGCAACGAAACAGGAGAAAAAATGAAGAGACTGATTTTTATCTGGCTGTATAATGGCCAGCGGGGCAGAAAAATGAAAGCCTTTTTCTATCTTTATTATCCTCTGCATCTGTACTTGCTCTTGGGCATTGCCGCTTTGTTCGGTTAAAGGAGGTGTTAGTATTGGCAATATTGAAAATGAGCTTTTCAGCCACCGTTCTTATTTTAGCGATTGTAATAATTCGTGCGCTTGCGCTCAGTCCGATTATACCAACAAAAGGTATTAAAATATAAAAGCTTTGTAACGGAAATGTCTTTACCGTTGCAAAGCTTTTATATTTTGATGAAAAAGTTCCTGACAATTCGTCTCAGGCGGTAAGAGTTTCTCCGTCTTTCTCTTCACAACCCAAAAGACCGGCCGCATTGATAAAGAATTTTTTTACTAACTATACTTTTTAACAGTTTCCACAAACCATTTCCCCTCAGAAGATATATCTTCATCCTTCCAATCCCATAGCCGCCTGCTATCCTTTGTTAACAAAGCACTGGATTCATCCTTGTTTGATAAATTCCAGCAAATATAGCTTATATTGAGTGACTCTAATAAAGATATCCATTTATCTGCCTCCTCCAGATCAATGATACCGTTACCGCTGGCATCGCAGATACCGAATTCACTTACAAAAACAGGGAGCCTTTTCTTATGAGCATAGATTAATTTTTTCCGCAGCTCTTCTTTGTGAGTGGCCGCATAATAGTGAAGTACATACATAATATTATGGGTCTCTGAAAGAGGACTTTCACAGGCAATGTCCACATCCTGGGACCAGGTGGGGGTACCTGTTAAAATTATGGCGTCTTTGTGGTGATTTCTGATCACGGATATTAATTCCCTGGCATAGGGAGTAATATCACGCTGCCACTGTACATCACCGTTTGGCTCATTGCATATTTCATAAAATATATTATCATATTCAGAAAAACGCAAAGACATTTCTTCAAAAAAAGTAATGGCTTCTTCTTTATACAGGTTAGGATTTCCGTCGCTTAAAATATGCCAGTCAATAACGACATACAGACCCAGGCCGGTTGCCAGCTCCACACCATGTATAATCAAATCTTTTAGGCCCGGCGTATAATTTTCTATGATGGGATCCGTATACATGGCCAGTCTTATGATATCGATTCCCCAATCGTCCCGTAAGGTCTTAAACGTATGATAATTGATATACTGAGGATAATGCTGGATGCCGTGCGTACTAATTCCTCTGAGAACAACCGGACTTCCGTTTTTATCACATAAAGTATTACCGTTTAAGCTTAATTTACCGTATTTCCTATAGGGAGGCAGCTTTAAGGAGCTTCCGTTGGTCTTAATTACCTTAGCATACCAATAACCGGAATCTTTAATAATTCGTCTTTGCGTGGGATAATCAACATAGATTAATCCAAACCGCTCCTCATAGCCATTGTTCCATTCGAAATTATCAGTAAAGGACCAGTGAAAATAACCCCGTAAATCAATCCCTTCAGCAAATACTTTCTCCATTTCCATTAAATATCGATTAAGATAATCAATTCTATCAGGATCATGAACCTGTCCGTCAAGATATACCTTGTCATTGCACGAAATTCCATTTTCTGTTATATATATGGGAAGATGATACCTATCGTATAGGTAACGCAGGCCATAGTGTAAGCATTTGGGTGTAATGGGCCATTTCAGGGCTGTTCTCGGAAAGCCTTCATATTTAGGCATATAAAGGCTGGGATTAGCGGTTGTTATCTCATGTCCATGATAAATGTTAAAGCCTAAAAAGTCTAAAGGCTGTTTTATAATGGTAAAATCATCAGGCTCTATAAAGGAGAGCTTTTTTTCTGCATTTTTATAATTTAATTCCGGATAGCAGCCAAAGCAAACGGCATCCAAAAACCAATGATGTGTAAAAAACCAATCCTCAGATGTGGCATGAAACATTTCTGCCTTGGAAGCCATGGAGTCTAATGATGAATTTGTGGCGGGATAACACACTTTACCCGTGGATACGGCACCGATTTGGATTTCACCATTGGCTGCATCTCTCATGGACAGGACGGCCTTGCCGTGAGCTAAAGCCAGGTTATGCATAACTCTCATTGCTTCCCTTTCCTTTAGCCTGAGTCCGGGGGCATGAGAACCTTTAATGTGCCCCAGGCAGGTAATAACCTGTGGTTCATTAAAGGTGATAAAGTGTTTGATACGGCCTGAAAAATGTTTTACCACTTCCCTGGCATAAAAAGCAAAAGCATCTGTTGTGTCTCTGCTTGTCCATCCGCCGCTATCCTGTAATTTTTGGGGAAGATCCCAGTGATATAAGGTAAGATAAGGAGTTATATTTTTTTGAAGCAGATAATCCACAAGCTTATCGTAAAAGGCAAATCCTTTTTCGTTCCTGACAGTATCCCCGTTAGGAAATAATCTTGGCCATGAAATGGAAAAGCGATAAGCCTGTAAGTCCATCTGTGCCATGATATCAATATCTTCTTTATATCTATGATAATGATCACAGGAAATATCACCGGTATGTCCATATGCTATTTTCCCATCCTGATGAGAAAAGGTGTCCCAAATGGAGACACCTTTTCCGTCGGCGCCGGCAGCGCCTTCGATTTGATAGGAACTAGATGCGGTACCCCAAATAAAATATTTTGGGAAGTTCATAGTAGTCTACCTCCTAAACTATCCCATCATTACCGTGACATGACAGGATTTTTTGTCTTGTTTATATGGAATTACATTCCCCTCAATGAAATGTCCATTAACAGCTAATGATACAATACCCTTTTCAACAGAATCAGGGTTTTTAACTTCTATTTTGTAGAGAACTCCTCTATACTCCCTGGTAACTGTGAAATCCCCCATTCCCCCGGGAATACACGGCTCTATACGCAATCCCTCAAAAGTAGGCTGTATTCCTAAAATATGCTGTGATATATTTACAAATGTCCAGGCGGCTGTTCCTGTCAGCCAGCTGTTCTTGGCCTCGCCGTGATATTTGGCATCTGCTCCGGCTATCATCTGTGAATATACATAGGGTTCGGTTCTGTGTATTTCGCTGATATCCTCTATGTACGCGGGGCATGTTTTTTTATAAACATCAAAAGCCCTGTCCCCTCTTCCGATTACTGTTTCCGCAATGGAAATCCATGGATTGTTATGACAGAAGATACCTGCATTTTCTTTATAACCAGGTGGATAGGAGGATATTTCACCCAGATTCAGGTAGTATTTTGTATATGCCGGCTGCAGCAGCATAATACCATACTTGGTATCCAGTATTTTCCTGACCGAATCAAGAGCAGCTTGTGCCATATTTTCTTTTACACCAATGCCTGCAAATACACAAAATCCCTGTGGTTCAATAAATATTTTACCCTCCTTGCATTCATGGGATCCAATCTTATCACCATTCGCATCATATGCTCTTAAAAACCAATTTCCGTCCCATCCGTCCGTAATTACGGCATCATACATTTCCCTTACCGCCTTGTAAGCTCTTTCGGCCTCGTCCGTTTTACCAAGCCTTTGGCAAAGAGAGGCATATTCTTCCCCGTATTTAACAAACATACCGGCTATAAAGACGGATTCTGCAATAGGTCCGTTAGAAGAACCGGAGGTTTGAAAGGATTCTCCGGGTTCTTTGGAAAAACAATTTAAATTAAGACAGTCATTCCAGTCAGCCCGGCCAATTAATGGGAGGTTATGAGGTCCCAGATTATTTTGAATATAAGTAAAGGATCTGGTCAGATGATTAAATAGGGTGGATGCCTTTGACTCATTATTGTCAAAGGGTACCATTTCATCCAAAATGGAAAAATCCCCGGTTTCTTTTAAATAAGCGGATACGCAGGCTATAAGCCATAGGGGATCATCATTAAAACCGCTTCCGACATCCATATTTCCCTTTTTCGTTAAGGGCTGGTATTGATGATAGGCACTGCCGTCTTCAAACTGAGTGGATGCAATATCAATGATGCGTTCTCTCGCTCTTTCGGGAATCAAATGAACAAAACCCAGTAAATCCTGACAGGAATCCCGAAATCCCATTCCTCTGCCGGTTCCCGATTCGTAATAGGAGGCGGACCGGGACATATTAAAGGTAACCATACATTGATACTGATTCCAAATGTTCACCATACGGTTTAGCTTTGCATCGGAAGATTGTATGTGAAATTTGGATAACAGAGAGTTCCAATAATTCTTAAGTGCTGTAATTGCAAGCTCTACCTGTTCTTCCGTCTGATATTTGTTCAGCAGATCTATTGCAGGCTTTTTGTTAATAATATTTAAGGCTTCCCATTTTTTATCCTCCGGATTTTCCGCATATCCCAGAACAAAAATGAAGGACTTTGTTTCTCCCGGCTGCAGTGTGAGGTTAATATTATGAGAAGCTATGGGAGCCCATCCGCTTGCCATAGAATTGGTACATGCGCCTTCATCAACAACCAACGGTGATTCAACACCTCTGTAATCTCCTAAAAATGCATCACGGCTTGTATCAAATCCGTCAATTTCGGTATTGACGGAATAAAAGGCATAATGATTACGTCTTTCCCTATATTCGGTCTTATGGTATATGGTGGATCCTATGACCTCTACTTCGCCGATATTAAGATTACGTTGATAATTCGTCATGTCATCAACGGCATTCCATAAGCAGAACTCAACATAGGAAAAAAGGGAAATTCTCTTTTCCGCTTTAGAGTCATTCCGCAGTGTTAATCTCGTAACTTCGCAATTGTCATTCATCGGCACAAAAACAAATGACGAAACTGTTAGAAGATTTTTTGTGGCAATAAATCTGCTGTATCCCAAACCATGTCTGCATTCATAAAAGTCAAGCTCGGTTTTTGACGGCTGCCATCCGGGATTCCATATATGATTTCCTTCTTTTATGTAAAAATATTTACCGTTTGTATCATATGGGACATTGTTATATCGATACCGGGTTAATCGTAATAACTTTGCGTCCTTATAAAAGCTATAGCCGCCGCAGGTATTTGATAGCAGTGTAAAAAAATTGCCGCACCCCAAATAATTAATCCACGGTAAGGGGGTTCGGGGTGTTGTAATGACATATTCTGCCTGATTGTCATCAAAATAACCAAATTTCATAATAACGCTCCTGTAAAATTATTTTGCAAAATAACTGAGTACAAATAAAGAAAACGATTAAGTTAAAATATAAAAATGATTAATGTAAAATCAGTATAACTTATATATAATATAAAATCAATAAAAATATGCAAAGCACCATAAAATAAGATAAATAGACAATTTTTGCAATGATATTACTAATATCAAATAGAAACCGCTTAAAAAAACCAAATATTTTAGATTGCTTAATTGTATAAGTAAAATTTATGGCAAAAGAATTAAAATATGGTTGTAATTGGGCAATTAATACACATTACATTTAGTAGATTTATACAAATAATAAAAAATATACAAAAATATTAAAAATAGGGTTGATTAAATATAAATAATGTAATATACTTAAAGAGCGAAAACGATTAAGTAACTTATTAGCCTCTCGTATTGAAGCAAAGTTTACAGAAATATCGTATAATAGTCTTAAGATTTAAAAACTTTATACAAAAACCAGGACTCAATCGGAGGTTAAAGCAATGGTATCAATGAAAGACATATCTAAAAAGTGCAATGTATCAATCGCTACAGTAAGCAAAGCACTAAATAATCACAGTGATATTGCGGAAACTACAAAAGTATACATCAGGCAGATCGCCAAGGAAATGGGTTATTTTCCTAACTCTTCTGCACGAGCTTTAAAAACGAATCGTACATATAATATCGGGGTACTGTTTGTAGACGAAGCCCAAAGCGGCTTAACACATGATTACTTTTCTCATGTCCTTGACAGCTTTAAAGTGACGGCGGAAAGCAGAGGATATGATATTACCTTTATCAATTGCAATGTCAGTCATAAAACGATGTCTTATTATGAACATAGCAGATACAGAGGGGTGGATGGTGTTGTCATAGCATGTGTTAATTTTTATGACCAGGATGTATTGGAGCTGGTACATAGTGATTTGCCTGTAGTTACCATTGACCATGTCTTTGACAACCGGATAGCAATTGTCTCGGATAATATTAAAGGAATGAAAGATCTGATTACCTTTATATACCGGCAGGGACATACAAGAATAGCATATATTCACGGTGCGGATTCATCCGTTACTCAAAATCGTTTGGGCAGTTTTTACAGAACCTTGCAGGAATTCGGAATTCAAATTCCTGATGAGTATGTAAAATCAGGTATTTACAGGGATGCAGAGACTTCTGCAAAGCTTACCGGAGAGCTGTTGGATTTAAAAATACCGCCAACTTGTATTTTGTATCCGGATGATTATTCCTGCCTGGGAGGAATTAATGCCATTAAGGAAAAAGGCTTATCCATACCTGATGATATATCGGTGGCAGGATATGACGGTATTCATATAGCTCAGGTCTTAGAGCCTAAGCTGACTACCTTAAAACAGGATACAAAGACATTGGGGAGAAAAGCAGCAGAAAAACTTATCAATTTAATTGAAAATCCAAAAACTTCATTAATTGAGAAAGTAGTAATTGAGGGAAGAGTTTTATCCGGCAGTTCTGTCGGTAAAATTAAAGGTGATTAATCACTAAAAAATCCAAACAATTATAATTATTAAGGAGGAGGAAGTAAAAAAAATGAAAAAGGTATTAGCATTGCTATTGGTGTCAGCTATGACCATGTCATTATTGGCAGGCTGCGGCAGTAAGACGGAGACGGCTGCGACAGAGGAAAACGCAGCGGAAGAGACCACAGAGGAAACAACGGAGGAAACAACGGAGGAAACAACGGAGGAAACAACAGAGGAAACAACGGAGGAAGAA
>CAMJWQ010000135.1 GCA_946409475.1 uncultured Lachnospiraceae bacterium | reverse complement strand
GTTCAGACTTCCAGTTTTTTGCCTATAGAGCAGATGAAATTTAATGAATTTAATAAAATTCTTTCATTTTTATATGGAATGTTTTTCGATGATTATAAAAAGAAGGATATTTTATTAGATATGGATTTAGTAAAGAGCCCGGATATTATAATGGAGAGTCATTTGACGGACTATATGCTTCGGAATTCAGAATTTGAGTTAAAACATCATTCTTTTAGAGATGAGATGAAGATGAGAGATTATATTATTTCAGGTATGGCACTTGACAACCCATTTATTGAATTTAATGAGAATAATATCATAGAAAATAAGAAAGGAAAACTATCCAAATCAGAATTTAAAGCATATGAATATGGTTGTGTATGCTCCATAACTGTTATGACAAGGTATGCGATAGAGGCCGGCGTTCAGGAGAATATAGCATATGGATTAAGCGATATTACTTTGCAGCAGCTTTCGGAAGAGAAAAATGTTTTTAAAATGAAGACTATTTTCGAAAGAAGTGTAAATGAATTTTTGAGGTTGATTAACGAATCGAGAAAATCTTATATTTATAATTCTCCATATATTGAGCAGTGTAAGGATTATATAGCGAAACATATCTTTAAAAAAATATTGGTTTCCGATATAGCGGATTATATTAATGTACATCCGGGTTATCTTTCTCGTGTTTTTTCAGAGCAGACAGGAATTACACTTTCCAACTACATTATGCAGGAAAAAATAAAAGTATCATGCAATCTTCTTAAATATTCAAACCATACAATAGCTGAAATTGGAGAATATATGAATCTTTCTCCCCAGAGCTATTTTTCAAAGGTGTTCAAGAAGGTCATGAAACAGACTCCGGCGCAATTTAGAAAAACAAATTTTGACAAAAAATTTTTAGAAGGTTAAAAATAGATAAAAAATATTAAAAACAGATAATACAAAGAGGGAATTCTACCTTATAATTTTCCTTATAATTTATTTAAAATAAAAAGGAGAATGGGTTAATTATGGGTAGCAAAGGGACAAAACAGGTTACAGGTAAGGAAAGAGTCAGTTATGTACTCTATTTCCTTGGCCAGAATATTTTTTATTTGTTGACGTATATGTACATGAATACGTATTTCACGGACATAGGTATTCCAACTGTTGCAGTTGGTGTAATTGTACTGATCGTAAAAATATGGGATGCAGTAAATGATCCTATATTTGGTGGAATTGTAGATAAAGTACATTTTAAAAGTGGAAAATTTGTTCCATGGCTTAGAATTGCGGTTTATGTGATTCTTATCTCAAATATCTTATTGTTTTCAATTCCTTTGAACGTAAGCACAGGTGTTAAAATTACATGGGCAATCGTTGCATATTGTATATGGTCCATAGGATATACCATGAATGACGTGCCGATTTTTGGTTTGATCACAACGATTACCGACGATCAGAATGAGAGAACATCTTTAAATGCATCAGGACGTGTAGCAGCATTAATAGCGGCATTGGCAGTTTCAATTATTATTCCTATATTCCGAAATGCTCTTGGAGGATGGACAATTACGGTTATTGTTTTATCTGTTATTGGAGTTTTACTGATGTTTCCAATCGGTTTTACTGCAAAGGAAAGAGTAAAGCAGCCTGAAGCACAGGAAAGCGTAAGCTTTAAGGAAATGTTAAAATATTTGGTAAGCAACAAATTTTTATTTATTTTTTATGTTGCTTTTATGATAAGCGGAGCTCTGAATGTGGGAAGCAGCTGGGGATTATATATTGCCCGTTATTGTGTGGGAAATGAAGCAATTATGTCTATCACAAGTATATTGGGAATATTACCGTCTATTATTATTGGAATGTTTGTTCCGAAAATCTGCAGAAAATTTGATAAATTTAAGGTTTACTATGTTGGAACAATTGCAACTGTAATTCTCTATGTGATTCGTTGGATTGTTGGCTTTGAAAATCTGCCGGCATATTTGGCAATGGCCGTACTTTCTGCAATACCGTTAGGACTTACTTCCATTCTTACATATATGTTCACACCGGATTGCGCAGAGTACGGTCATTATAAGACAGGAAAAAATTGTCCGGGTATTACCTTTGCCACCCAGACATTTTTTGCAAAGCTCCAGTCTGCGGTTCTTTCGGCAGTAGCAGCCTTTGCACTGGGATTAACAGGATTTGTGGAAGGTGAAACAAGTGTACAGGCAGAAGGGTTTGCCAATTCACTTTGGAATGTAAGCTGTATCCTGCCGATTATTGGATTTGTAATAGCAATCATAATCTTACATTTTTATAAGCTGAATGATCATGATGTTATGTTAATGACAAAAGTAAATAATGGAGAGATGTCAAGAGAAGAGGCAGAAGCGCAGATAATCAATAAATACTAGAATCATGGGAGATTGGAGAATGGAAAGAAATATTAAAGAATTAATTTCCAAAATGACACTTGAGGAAAAAGCCGGAATGTGCTCGGGAGAGGATTTTTGGAACCTTAAATCAATAGAACGGCTTGGAATTTCTTCCGTAATGGTAGCAGACGGACCTCACGGACTTCGTAAACAGGCAGAAGGCGGAGATCATTTGGGCATTGGTGAAAGTATTAAGGCGGTATGTTTTCCGGCTGCATGTGCAACAACGTCAAGCTTTGATACGGAATTAGTAAATGAAATGGGAAAAGTTCTGGGAGAAGAGTGTCAGGCGGAAGATGTAAGTGTTCTTCTGGGACCTGCTGTAAATATCAAGAGAAGTCCTTTATGCGGCCGTAATTTTGAATATATGTCTGAGGATCCATATCTTGCCGGTAAAATGGCAGCAGCCTATATCAAAGGTGTACAGAGCTGGGATGTGGGAACAAGCATGAAACATTTTGCGGCTAATAATCAGGAATACAACCGCATGAGCTGTTCGTCTGATTTGTCGGAGCGCACATTCCGGGAAATATATCTTCCGGCATTTGAGACTGCCGTGAAGGAGGCTCAGCCCAAAACGGTTATGTGCAGTTATAATAAAATAAATGGCACTTATTCTTCTGAGAATACATATTTATTGACAGATATTTTAAGAGATGAGTGGGGATTTGAAGGATATGCGGTTACCGACTGGGGTGCGGTAGCTGACCGGGTTAAGGGAATTCAGGCCGGACTTGACCTGGAAATGCCCGGAAGCGGTGGATACAATGATGCAAAGCTTGTTGAGGCGGTAAAAAATGGTGATTTGGATGAAGGGCTTTTAGATCAGGCAGTAGAAAGAATCCTAAAGGTGGTATTTTCTTATGTGGATCACAGACATCCGGAAGCAGTGTTTGACCGTGATAAAGATCATGAAAAGGCGATACATATTGAGACGGAATGTGCGGTGCTTTTAGCAAATAATGGAGTTCTTCCGCTGAAGAAGGAGGCAAAGGTTATCTATATTGGGGAATATGCGGAGAATCCACGTTATCAGGGCGGCGGATCAAGCCACATAAATGCAAGTAAAATAACTTCTGCATTAGAAAGTGCGAAGAAAAAGGGACGTAATATAAGTTATGTTAAGGGATTTCCGGCCGATAAGGATGCAATAGATGAAAAAGAACAGGCAAAGGCAATAGAAGCAGCGAAGAATGCAGATGCAGCAGTAATTTTTGCAGGGCTTCCGGATGTCATTGAATCAGAAGGTTATGATAGAAAGAATATGAGACTTCCTGATTGTCAGAATAAATTAATAGAGGCTGTTGCCGGTGTTCAGCAAAATACTGTAATTGTACTTCACAATGGTAGTCCGATTGAGACTCCATGGGCAGATAAGGCAGCTGCTGTTTTGGAAATGTATCTTGGCGGTCAGGGGGTTGGTGAGGCTGCAGACCGATTACTCTATGGAGAGGTAAATCCATCGGGACATCTGGCAGAAACATTTCCGATTCGTCTGGAGGATACCCCAAGCTATCTGAATTTCCCGGGGGATGGGAAGACAGTGGATTATGCGGAAGGAATCTACGTGGGATATCGATATTATGATAAGAAAAATATTCCGGTGCGCTGGGCTTTTGGACATGGACTTTCTTATACTTCATTTTCATATAGCAATCTGGTTATCTCGGCGGATAAGATGGAAGACAATGAGACGATAACAGTTACCGTAGATGTGGAAAACACAGGAAATGTTACAGGGAAGGCAGTCGCCCAGTTATATGTAAGTGATAAAACCGGCACCTATGGACGTCCGATTAAAGAATTAAAGGGCTTTAGTAAGGTACTGTTGAATCCTGGAGAGAAGAAAACAGTAAGCTTTGAACTGTCATCAAGAGATTTCTCATATTATAATGAGGAACTGAAAGACTGGTATGCACCATCCGGAATTTATGAGATCGCTATCGGTTCGGCAAGTGATGATCTGACAGCAGCAGGAAAAATCACATATACGACACAGAAATTGCTGCCATTACATGTTACCGGAGCAACTACATTAGGTGAGCTGTTTAAAGATCCAAGAACTTCCCCCATAGTAACGAAGATGATGGGGCAGGCCGGCGGAATCATGTCCGGCGGAGAAGAAGAACAGGAGCAGACAGTCGCCGCACTGGGATCTGACAAAGAGATGATGGAAGCAATGATG
This sequence comes from uncultured Lachnospiraceae bacterium, assembly GCA_946409475.1. Taxonomy (GTDB): domain Bacteria; phylum Bacillota; class Clostridia; order Lachnospirales; family Lachnospiraceae; genus CAMJWQ01. The sequence continues at coordinate 3,958 of CAMJWQ010000135.1, read as the reverse complement.
ACAGGAATGCCGCTCAAGTCCTTGATCAGTTTTGGAGGTCCTGAAATGGGAGCACAGATTGAAGAAATGATCAAGCTGCTTAACGAACAGCTGAAATTATAAGGTTAAGCAATTAGCCGAATGGGTTAGATAAAGTTTTGAAAATTTACAAAAACTCCGTAATACAGAGTATACCATGGAAAGAAGGTATGCTCTGTATTTTTTGATTTTGGAGTCCTGAGAAAAGGCTTATTTGTCATGAGATAAGATTTGATTTTGTTTCTGTTTTCATTGGAACAGCATGATATTTATGATAAGATTGATAGGGAGGGCAAATACTATGGAATATGAAATTATCCATTTACCAAAAGAGAAATGGAAGGGAACTATAATTCCAATTGCGTATAAAACAGATAAATATTATGATGTTTTAGTAAATAAAGAAGAAAAAGGATTTATGATTGAGATAGAAAAGAAGGACTTTACAGAGCCGGTGGCTCATACACCGGAAGAATATGGTTTTCCGGATAAGCTATATGAGGCGCATTGGGAGAATGCTTATGCCTGGGGAGTGATAGTTAACGATGAACTGGTCGCAGCAATTGAAACGGATCAGGAATTATGGTCTGACCGTCTAAGGATTACAGAGCTTTGGGTATCAGAAAAGTATCAAAAGCAGGGAATAGGTCATGCGCTAATTGAAGTGGCGAAGGAACAGGCAGGAAGAGAACGCCGCCGTGCTATTATACTGGAAACACAATCCTGTAATGTTAATGCAATAGATTTTTATCAGCATGAAGGCTTTACCCTGACAGGTATGGATACCTGCTGCTATAAGAATAATGATTTGCAAAGAAAAGAAGTAAGGCTGGAATTTGGATGGTTTCCGGAGGAAAAGAAAAAATTAAAACGCGATGAAATAGAAATCAGAATGGAAACAAAGGACGACCGGTACAATGTAGAATTAATGACACAACATGCATTTTGGAACAAGCACCATCCCGGATGTGACGAGCATTACCTTGTACATAAATTACGCCGGGATAAAGACTATCTTCCGGAGCTGAGCAGAATAGCACTAAAGGATGGAGCTGTAATAGGATGTATCATGTATTCAAAGGCGCGTGTGGTTGATGGTACAGATATACATGAAATGGTAACCTTTGGACCTCTGAGTGTAGAGCCTAAATGGCAGGGATGTGGAGCAGGCGAGCTATTAGTAAGAGAAACGATGAACCTGGCTGCAGGCAAAGGATATAAAGGAATTATAATTTTTGGAGAACCGGATTATTATCCCCGTATCGGATTTAAAACCTGTGACAGCTTTAATATTACAACTGCTGATGGTAAGAACTTTGATGCATTTATGGGAATGGAATTAGTAGAAGACGGGATGAAAAGCATAAAAGGAAAATTCTACGAATCGAAAGTCTTTGAAAATCTTCCGGAGGAGGAAGTGGAAGAATATAACAAAAAATTCCCGCAACTGCGGAAATTAAGATTTCCGGGACAATGGGATTAATAGAAACAGTCAAATTTTATATGGAGGACTCCAATGATAGTGGATTTGAGCATGGATTCGAGATGATTGTACCGGCCTATTGCAACACAACAATGGATAATGAGTATTTAACGGCAGAACAGTCATATAGGTACTATAACGAAAAAATGTGGAACAAACGATATGCAAAATGTATAAGCTTTGAAGAAGCAATTGCTATGTTCTAAGTGTATACTTGTTTTGTTGTTTTTAGAGCTATTCTAATTTTATCATTAAGGCAGGGATAGAAGAAAGGAAAAATTATGTTAGCAGCTATAGCCAATAGACGAAGTATACGCAAATTTAAAGACACAGATGTGCCGATATACATGATCAAAGAAATATTGGAGGCTGGTATATTAGCTCCATCCTCCAAAAACCGTCAGCCATGGAAATTCGTTGTCGCTATGGGAACCGGTAAAAGAGAGGCTCTTAAAGTAATGCGTAAGGGCTTAGAAAGAGAGAAGATAAATCCCTTGCTCCCCAAAAGCGCACAGCATCTTGATGGTGCAAAATATACCTTGAAAAGCATAGAACAGGCTTCTGCTATTATTTTTATTGTCAATACGTTGGGAATTGATGTTCTTTCCCCTTTGAACACGGAAGAGCATATTTATGAGATCTGTAATGCCCAGTCGATCGGAGCGGCGGTCCAGAACATGACCCTGGCAGCTGCTGAGCTTGGGTTAGGCAGCTTATGGATTTGCGATACTTATTTTTCATATCAGGAATTAAAGGATTGGCTAAAAGCCGGGGGAGAACTTTTTGCAGCAATGGCAATAGGCTATGCAGATGAGAATCCACCTGCCCGTCCCAGAAGAAAGTTAGATGATGTAGTGGAATGGCGTGATTAAATTCTATGATACATAGGAGGGAGTAAATTGAAGCTTTGTATTGTATTAGCTCCATGCAGAGTCTAATTGGACAAATCCGCATGGAGTAAAAGAATAATATTGTCCGAAAAGACTTTGTATCTTTAGAGAGAACATTCTAAAAAAGGAGCAAAGTCTATATGAAATTATTAAAAACTTTTATAAAAGAGCTTCACAGCTTTTTAATTTTATGGTTTACACAATCATTTTCAGCCTTGGGCAGTTCCATGACTAATTTTGCCCTGATTATATGGTCCTATCAGCAGCATGGATCAGCATTGAAAACGGCTATGCTTTCCATTTGCACATATGCACCGTATGTCATTATGAGCATATTCGCCGGCGCATTAAGCGATAAGTGGAATAAGAAAATCACTATGCTGATAAGTGACAGCTTTGCGGCTCTATGCTCTGTTGCGGTATTAGGGTTATTGCAGACAGGCAGATTAGAAATATGGCATCTTTATTGCCTGAATGCATTAAACGGACTGATGAATACCATTCAGCAGCCCGCGGCTGATGTGACAATCAGCATTCTTACACCGAAGAAACACTATCAGAAAGTCGGTGGAATGCGTTCGTTTTCTAATTCTCTTATTAATATAATGACCCCTGTGTTAGCAGCAACAGTAATAACCTTAGCTGACATGCAGGCAGTTATTGTAATTGATCTATTAACATTTGGAGTTGCTTTTATAGCTTTATTATGCTTTGTAAAAATTCCGAAGGTGCAGTGTGAAAATGTGAAAAAGGAATCGGTCATACAGTCGGCAAAAGGCGGATTAACTTATTTAAAGCATAATCGTGGTATTTTGGATCTGATCCTGTTCCTGGCCGCCATAAATTTCACCGCTTCCGTATACAATGCGGCTCTCCCTGCTATGCTTTTATCGAAAGATGGGGGCGGAGAGGCGGCTCTTGGTATAATTAATACCATGACCGGAATTACTATGCTTGCAGGCAGTATGGCTGCTTCCCTGTTACCGGCACCTAAAAGCCGTGTTCGCATGATATGCAATGCATTACTGCTTTCCATGAGTACGGAAAATTTCTTTTTGGCTTTTGGAAAAACCGTACCAATATGGTGTGCCGGAGTCGTTTTAGGATGGATTGCAATTCCGATCATGAGTGCTAATATGGATGTCATATTTAGAAATTATATTCCTATAGATATGCAGGGGCGGGTTTATTCCGCCAGAAATACATTGCAGTTTTTTAGTATTCCTATCGGTTATTTTGCGGGTGGTTTATTAGTCGACAAGGTATTTGAACCATTTATGGCATCGCAGCAGCCAGGTATGCTTTTGGTAAAAATATTTGGTAAGGGAAAAGGGTCAGGTGCGGCTTTTTTGTTCTTTTTCCTTGGGATTGCCGGAGTTTTGACATGTCTTATTTTTCGAAAAAATAAACATATATGGGAATTGGAAGAATAGTTGATTCGCATATTAAGACAAATGTGGCAGATAAAATGACTTTGTAACGTAAAAGTGGGATTTAACGTGGTAATCCGCTAAGGCTTGCCGGGGTTAAGAAATCAGCCTTTAGGGGGTACGGAGGAAACCGGCCC
>CAMJWQ010000134.1 GCA_946409475.1 uncultured Lachnospiraceae bacterium | reverse complement strand
TATCCGTTCAAGATTCAGGATTTTTTAAATGAAGGCTGTGGAATCAGCCTTTTGGGGGTACGGAGGAAACCTGCCCTTGCCAGCTTTTCCGAAGAGCACTGAAAAAGCCACAGCCTATAGCAGTACAAGGTATCTATATTCATGTACATATACATTATAGAGAATGGGGTACTCCCAAAAGAATGGGAGAATGGCTGGCAATGATAAACTGGGAGCCCTGTTTTGCCAATCTATCAATTTCCATTAATAAGGTTAATTGTCTTTGGGGCGATAGAGCAGCCTCCGGCTCATCTAAAATATAGATACCATTGTCAGAAAAATTTTCTTGTATTAATGCCAGGAAGCTTTCCCCATGAGACTGCTGGTGCAATGATTTTCCACCATATCTTTCATAATAAATCTCGCAAGGAGTATCATCCCGATAATCCTCTGCTTTACTGGCAACATTATAAAAGCTCTCCGCTCGTAAGAAATAATTACCTTTTGGTCTTCTGATCCCCTTGACCAGTGAAATAGCTTCATGTAGTTCAGAATGCGAATTGTATGTAGAAAAATTGTAATTTCTGCTTCCGCCCTCTGCACTAAAACCATAGGCAACTGCAATCCCTTCCAATAAGGTGAACTTTCCGGATCCATTTTCCCCGACAAAAAAAGTGATATTCCGGTCAAAAGTTAAGGCATCTACCTTCTCTAATGACGGTATATTTCTAAGGTAACTATCTTCTTCAATTTTATTCCAGTCAATTTTTATTTCTTTAATAAATAGATCATTTTTCATTGAACTCAACTCCACCTTTTGAACCTGTGTTCTCCACATGCCTATGCTATAATTTACCTAAGCAATCGTGTACAGGGTGGTTGACCTTCATTCTACATAGAATGGAGGTGATGCACATGAAGAATCGTTTCAATATTAAAGACCTCTTGTCTTTTGGAATGTTCCTCTTGGCACTGCCGACATTTATTTATTTGATAGCAGTTAATGACCGCTAGCAAGTATAGCTCTATATTTTCCTATAAGCACCTGCTCCATCCGCAGCCCTTACAGATATTGCATCCGCCTTCAAACACAAGGGGCTCCCCGCATTCCGGGCATACTGCTTTTGTCTCCGCTCTTTTTACTGCAATGGGTTTCGGAACCGCCTTCGGTTCTTTGTCTTTATCTGTCTCTTTCCCCTTTTTTATTGCTATTTTTGCACATACCTCGTCATACATATCCAAGAGAGCATTTCCAACGGCCATCGGACAGCAGGCTCCCCTGCTGGTATCCTTTTTAGTCGCCTGGCGCACCGCATAGGAAGGGCAGGAACCTGTTGAGTTCAGCTGATCAACAATTGTATAGATATCAATACCGCCTCTTGCACAGATAGAAATCATACGTGAAAGACCAATCATAAAATTATTGCAGCCTCCTGTTGAGCCCTTGCTCAAATAGGTTTCAAGCAATGCTCCGGTATAAGGTTCAAAAAGTGCGATGCAGTGGAGCGTTCCGCAGCCTGTTGTCAATTTCCTTTTGGCACCGATTACGTCATCTGTCACCTGAACAATCTCACCACGATTTAAACCTTCTCCCGCTACAGGCACATCCCTAGCGGATTCTTCGGCAGACAAAATTCCCGCACGCTTACAGCCATCCCGGTAAATTGTGATACCCTTTAATCCTTTCTCATGTGCATACAAATATAAATTTTCTGTTTCTTCTACGGTAAACTCCTGCGGAAGATTCACCGTGGATGAAATGGATGCATCAATATGCATCTGCCATACCGACTGCATGTTAATACGGCTGCGGTAATCCAGCTTCATGGCCGTTACAAAATACGGAGGAAGTAACGCATCATCCGTAATCTGATGCTCCTTCATATACCATTCCACAATTTTAGTATATACTTTGTATTGTACATCATGCCCATGTAAGGACTGGGTCCTACGCTCATAATAATTTGCATAGATAGGTTCAATTCCGCCTGAAATTCCCAGCATGGTAGACAATGTTCCTGTTGGTGCGACGGTCAGCAGCTGGGAATTACGAAGCCCGTATTTTTTTACGAGTTCACATGTTTCTGCCGTTGCGTTATACTTCAAAAAAGGGGTGGATAAAACGGCGTTGCTATCACATTTCGGATACGCCCCCTTTTCCTTTGCCAACAGGGCAGAGGATGCGATTGCCATATCTGCCATTGTAAAGCCGATTCTGTCACATAAAGAAGCAGCCTCTTCACTTCCATAGGTAATTCCCATCATAATAAGCATGTCGGCCAGTCCCATAATACCAAGACCAATCTGTCTCCAGTTCCGGACACTATCCCTTTGCTCTTTCAGGGGATGCAGCGGCATTCCCTCGTCCAACACGTCATTCATTCCCCTGACGCAGATACTTATGCAATGCTTCCATGCGTCAAAATCAAAGGCCGCACGTTCCGTAAAGGGATCTGTAACAAATTTTGCCAGATTCAGACTGCCCAGCAGGCAGCTGCCGCCGGCAGGCAGAGGCTCTTCCGCACAGGGGTTCACACCGGCATAGGAAAATTCCCTTGTATTGCTTAGCAAATTCCATGAAGTAATACGATCCCAGTACAAGGCTCCCGGTTCTGCGTAATCCCAGTTTGTTTCCGCAATCAGATGAAACAGCTCCCTGGCGTTTACATCGCGCTCGATTTTTTCTCCGGTGGCTTCCCTTTGATAATGCAAATGATACGTTCCGCCTTCCTTTACCGCCTGTATAAAATCATCCCGCAGACGCAGAGATATGTTGGCCTTTGTCACCTTGTCCAGGTCTGTCTTAAGCCGAATGAACTTCTCAATGTCCGGATGGGAACAATCCAAAGAAATCATCAGGGCGCCTCTTCTGCCATTCTGCCCAATCAGGCTGGTCGTAAGTGCATACAGCTCCATAAAGGAAACCGCCCCACTCGTCATTTTCGCCGCATTATTAATCCGGGCACCATTTGGACTCAGACCGGAAATATCGACTCCGCATCCCCCGCCATAGCTGTAGGTACGTGCCAGCTTTTTTGCGCACTCAAAAATATCTTCCAGATTATCCCTCGGAGGTTCCACAACATAACAATTCGATAACGTAATTTTTCTCCCTAAATTTTCCAATCCTCTATTGGCCAGTATCCTTCCTCCAAATAAAAATTTCTGAGTCCGGATCATTTCCGCAAGCTCTTCGTCTCCTGCACTGACACGGGCAAGCCATTCTTCAAAGCTTTCTTCTTCGTAACGGTATTTTTTCTTCCAAATATCAATTCCCAGCTGGTTATCCTTTCCCAGCCACTCTTCAATCTGCATTATCTCCTCAGCCTCCTAATTGTTAGATATATGATTCTACACCGGATAATATATTCATTATGTACAAGCACAAAATATAGTATACAAAAAACATATTACATCAATATATGGTATAAATCAAGTATCTTTTTTGTTCGGCGCTCCTTTGCACTTATATTCCGGACAGCAAAAAAGAACAATTGCCGGTAAACTGACATTGTTCTTTTCTACTATCCGATACCTTCGCCGCTTTATTCGTTCATCGTACTCAGCTTTGCTGCCTGATCGGCTGCGATAAGGCTGTCTATGACCTCATATAAATCTCCATCCATTACGGAGTCCAGCCTATGCAGGGTTAACTTGATTCTATGGTCCGTGACTCTTCCCTGGGGGAAATTATAGGTTCTTATTTTTTCCGAACGGTCTCCCGTTCCCACCTGGCTCTTTCTGGCCTCCGCCTCCGCATCATGCCTCTTTTCCAGCTCCATTTCATAAAGTCTGGCACGGAGTACCTTTAATGCCTTATCTTTATTTTTCAGCTGGGATTTTTCATCCTGACAGGAAATAACGATGCCTGTAGGTATGTGAGTCAATCGTACTGCGGAATCCGTTGTATTGACACACTGTCCTCCGTTTCCGGAGGCACGGAATACATCAAATTTACATTCATTCATATCCAGATGAAAATCGACTTCCTCCGCTTCCGGTAAAATAGCAACCGTTATGGTGGAGGTATGGATACGGCCTCCCGATTCTGTTTCCGGCACCCTTTGTACACGGTGGACACCGCTTTCATACTTTAGCTTTGAGTAAGCACCCTGGCCGTTAATCATAAAGACCACCTCTTTAAAGCCGCCGATACCGTTCTCATTTACATTCATGGTATCCACATGCCATCTGTTTCTTTCTGCGTAACGGACATACATCCGATAGATTTCTGCGGCGAATAAAGCGGCCTCATCACCGCCTGCTCCTGCCCGGATTTCCACAATAACATTTTTTTCGTCGTTAGGATCCTTGGGCAGCAATAATAATTTAAGCTTATATTCAAGCTTCTACATGCTTTCCTTTGATTCATTCAATTCTTCCTTTGCCAGTTCGCGCATATCTTCATCGGTTTCTTCATTTAAGATAGCTAAACTGTCTTCTATATTCTGCCTGTTATTTTTATATTCTTTATATGTCTCTACTATTGGTGCCAAGTCATTTTGTTCCTTCATCAGTTTACGAAAACGTTCCTGATTATTCACTACGTCAGGTTCATTTAGTTCACTCATGATTTCTTCAAAACGAATCAGCAGATCATCCAAGCGGTCAAACATGTCAATTCATACCTTTCTTTAAAACTCCAAATTAGTAACAGTTCAGAGATGCCAAAATTATATATGGCCAAAGACAACCCGGTCCAGGCCGGCCAAATCTTTTTTAACGGTTACATCGGAAAAATGAAATCTTTCCATACATTCTATTACCGCTTCCGCCTGATTGCAGCCAATTTCGAAGAATAAAAATCCGCCTTCCTTTAAAAAAGACCTGCTTTCCTCAATGATATTCCGGTAATAATAGTAACCGTCTTCTTTTCCGTCAAGGGCCATATGGGGTTCAAAAGCTTTTACTTCCTCCATCAATCCCTTAATCTCTTCCGTGCTTATATAAGGGGGATTGGAAACAATGATATCAAAGGAGCCCTTTATGTCCTGAAATAAATCACTTTTTACAAAGCGTATTTTTTTATGATATACATCGGCATTTCTTTTGGCAACCTGCAATGCCTCTTCGGATAAATCGGAAGCCGTACCTTTTAATAAAATTCCCTGCATCATAAGGCTGATAAGAATACAGCCGCTGCCGGTACACAAATCCAGGACTTCCATTTTATCTTTTACAATTTTCAAAACCTCTTCCACCAATATTTCCGTATCCTGTCTGGGAATTAAAACCGATTGATTCACATAAAAATCAATACCCATAAAGGTCTGCTTTCCAATGATATATTGATAAGGCATATGCTTTTTTCTTTTTTCTATATACCGTAAAAAAGTTTCAGCCGGTTTCCCGCAAGCAGGCTCACTCTGCTTCATAAAATACTGTGTTCTATTCATATGAAACACTTCGGAAAATAAGTACCAGGCATCCAGCCGGGCATCCTCAATCTTTTCCGCCTTCAGGATATCGATCCCTTTTTCTAATAATTCCCTATTAGTCATATGGCATTACTGATATGATTGGCTTCCTCAAATGTCCTATCCGTTTCCTCATCACTTTTTGAAGTAAAATTTTCATTCTGATAGGCTCGCCAATCAAAAACTGCTTCAACGGAAGCAATCGCTACTTCTATCATCGCATCATCGGGTTCCTTCGTCGTAAGCCTCTGTAAAAGTAAGCCCGGAACACTTAACAGATTTATAATGGGATTATCCGTTCTTCCTGCCAATCTGATAAACTCATAGGAGATTCCGGCTATAACGGGAACCAGCAAAATTCGTAATAAAATCCTTAAAACTGCGGAATCCACTCTGATAAACATAAATAAAAGAATACTGATTACCATAACATACAGCATAAAGCTTGTGCCGCATCTTTTATGCTGTTTCGAACTCTTTCTTACATTTTCCACCGTTAATTCCTTACCATGTTCAATACAATTAATGCATTTATGTTCCGAACCATGATACATAAATACTCTTTGTATGTCTTTCATAAAGGAAATGGCCAATACATAGCCGATAAATAACAGTAAGCGCAAGACCCCTTCCACAATAGCCAATAAGGCATCCGACATAATATAATTCTTTAAGAATCTGCTGATAAAATAGGGAAGAAGAATAAATATCCCTACGGCCATAATGACTGATACGGTTACCGTTATTCCCATAAGAATCTTTTCCGCTTTTTCCTTTGCCACTTTTTCTATTAGTGTCGGTTTGCTTTCCTTCTTATCCTCCTCCTCATAAAAGGAAGCCGAATAAGTAAGAGTCTGCATGCCCAAAACCAAAGAATCTATAAAGTTAAAAACACCGCGAATAAAAGGCTTGTTGGTAATATGTTTCCATTTTACCACGCTTTCAAATTCTTCTGTCATAACTTCAATTTCGTTATTTGGCTTTCTTACCGCTACGGCATATTTTTCCTTGTTTTTCATCATAACGCCTTCTATAACAGCTTGTCCGCCTATACCGGATGATTTCATACTTTCCCTCCTTGCATTTCAGAAAAAATGAGGATGCCTCAAAACCGGTCTTGCATGCGATTGTTGAGACACCCCCTATTGTTCATGTTTATCATACACGAATAGAGCATTTTCTATTTTATAGCCTATTTACCAGCGTTTACACCATACTTCTTATTGAACTTATCAATACGTCCACGTGCTGCAGCAGTCTTTTGCTGACCGGTATAAAACGGATGACATTTTGAACAAATTTCAACATGGATATCCTTCTTGGTAGAACCTGTTACGAAAGTATTTCCACAGTTACAGGTTACCGTTGCCTGTTGATAGGTTGGATGAATTCCCTCTTTCATTGCTTTCACCTCTTTTTCTCAGCTAATGCATCTCCTAAAGTGGAGTTCATCAGAAGCAATTCTGCTTCTGAGTAATTATAAATATATGGATTATATATTTTATCTCTTATAATGAACAGCTTAGATATTGTAACATACATAGCTTTCTAATGCAAGACCTAATGCTAAAATAGTCTAAAGCTCCTTTTCATAATCTTATCCGCAATATAGGCAAAATAAGGAGAACGAATGCGCCTGCAAAAAATATATAGGAAAACCCAAATGCTTTTAATACAAAAATTTCTTTTTAATAATAGGTATTACATCTCTATTACTCCTGGTTTGGGAAAATATATTCAAAATCAGTTCCACCGCATCATCGGATTTTTGACCGTTTAAAGCTCTTCTCATAATCAGTACGGCCTCCTGCTCTTCTTTATCCAATAACAAGTCTTCCCTTCTTGTCCCCGATTTAGGAATGTCGATTGCCGGAAATACCCGTTTTTCAGACAGCTTACGGTCAAGCACCAGTTCCATATTACCGGTACCTTTAAATTCTTCATATACCACATCATCCATTTTACTTCCCGTATCTACCAAAGCGGTGGCCAATATGGTCAGGCTTCCCCCTTCCCTCATATTTCTTGCGGCACCGAAAAAGCGTTTAGGCATGTGTAATGCTGCGGGATCCAGCCCTCCCGATAAGGTTCTGCCGCTGGGGGGAACAGTCAGGTTATAGGCTCTTGCTAATCTGGTAATGCTGTCTAAGAGAATCGTGACATCCTTCTTATGCTCCACCAGACGCTTGGCTCTTTCCAAAACCATTTCCGATACTCTTTTATGATGATCCGGCAATTCGTCAAAGGTAGAATAGATAACTTCCACATTAGACCCTTCAATAGATTCTTTAATGTCCGTTACTTCTTCGGGACGTTCATCAATAAGAAGAATAATCATATGCATTTCCGGATTATTCCTTAATACGGCTTTTGCTATCTGTTTTAACAGGGTTGTCTTGCCCGCCTTCGGCGGAGATACGATCATGCCTCTTTGTCCCTTGCCTACGGGAGAGATCAAATCCACGATCCTCATGGAGGTCATGGTACTGCTTGTCTCCAATCGAAGCCTTTGATTAGGAAAAACCGGTGTCATATCTTCGAAATTACATCTTTTCACAGCTTCCGAAGGATGTATGCCGTTAATGGACTTTATATATAATAAAGCACTGAATTTTTCCGTTGAAGTCTTAATTCTGGTATTTCCTAAAATAATATCTCCCGTTTTTAAATTAAATTTCCTGATTTGTGAGGGGGAAACATAAACATCATTTTCTCCCGGCAAATAATTTTCACATCGAATAAACCCATATCCGTCAGGCAGCACCTCCAGTATTCCGTTGGCCTCCAATCCGCTGTCTAACTGGGAAGTTTCCGAATTATCCTGTTTTGTTTCCGTTTCAGATGTCTTTTGCACTGCTTTTTTCTCTTCATCTTTTTTATCCTGTTCAAGCATTAATTCAACCAGTTCACTTTTTTTTAAAGCAGAAATGTTCTTCAAACCTCTTGCTTTAGCTATATCCTTTAAAGAAGCCAAAGAAAGTGATTCGTATTTTTCTCTCATAATAATACTTCCTCCATTAATTCTATCTTATTATATTGTCTGACTTGGATTGGGATTTAGTTACGAAATGAATAATGACATAAAATATATGGATATTGTCTTTTATACCTTTAATTTTATTATACACATTTCCTATCATAACTCAATGTT
>CAMJWQ010000133.1 GCA_946409475.1 uncultured Lachnospiraceae bacterium | reverse complement strand
GTGTCCGCCTGCTTTTGCTTTTCTTCCAATAATTCCCGTAAGCCGCTTTCACCGTTAATGACCTTATGGAGCTCCTCTTTCTTTTGTTCCGCTTCCTCTTTCGTTTTCTCAATCTGCTGCTCTAAGTTACCTTTATTCTGACTGAAAGAACGAATCTGTTCTTCCAATACATTAATTTGGCCTTCCAGCTTGCCTTTCAACAAATTGGCATCCTGAAGTTCCGTACGCAATTCTTCAATTTTCTCTTCAAATCTTTTTATCTGTTCCTCTACGGCTTCCTGCTCATTTTTATTTTGTTCATAAATGCTTTGGGATTGCCTGCAATCTTCTTCCGCTATCAGTAATTTGTCCGTTACAGCCTTTATCTGCTCTTTGAATGCCTCGTTTTCCAGTAAAAACATATTAATGTCATATTCTTTAAGCTCTTCTCTTTTTCTGAGGAATATCTTTGCTTTCTCCGATTGCTTTTCCAACGGTTGAAGCTGTTTTTCAATCTCAGATAAGATATCCGTAACTCTGAGCAGATTTTGCTTTTCATCTTCCAGCTTCTTTAAAGCAGCTGCTTTTCTGCGCTTATACTTAACGATACCGGCAGCTTCATCAAACAGCTCTCTGCGGTCCTCCGGTTTTCCGCTTAAAATTTTATCGATCTGTCCCTGGCCGATAATGGAGTAACCCTCTTTACCGATACCCGTATCATAAAATAGTTCGTTTACATCCTTCAGCCGGCAGGAGGTCCCGTTAATTAAATATTCACTTTCCCCGCTTCTATACACTCTTCTGGCTATCTTTACTTCCTCATAGGAAATTGGCAGCTGGCGGTCGGAATTATCCAAAGTTATGGCAACATATGCGTATCCCAAAGGTTTTCTATTCTCCGTACCGGAGAAAATAACATCCTGCATATTGGAGCCTCTAAGCTGCTTTACCCGTTGTTCGCCCAGTACCCATCTGACAGCATCCGCCACATTGCTTTTACCGCTTCCGTTAGGTCCTACAATACCGGTAATTCCATTGTGAAAATGAAAAACAGTTTTATTGGCAAAGGATTTAAATCCGTGTATTTCTATACTTTTTAAATACATAAAACACCCACTTTATTTCTCTTTTGTTATTTTATTTTTTAGCTTTAAAATTGCTTTATAGGCTGCTTCCTGTTCCGCCGCCTTTTTGGATTTTCCGACTCCGGTACCGATAATCCTCTCATCTAACCTGGCCTGAATAATGAATCTTTTGTCATGGTCGGGTCCCTCCTCGGATGCCAGATGATACGTCAGTTCTCCCTTGCTTTCGCCCTGAACCAGTTCCTGGAGGATAGTCTTGCTATCATAAAAGAGTTTTTTACTTTCCACATCAGACAATATGAATCTATGAATAAAATCTTTTGCACTAGCAAAACCACCATCTAAATAAACCGCACCGATTAATGCTTCCATTGCGTCAGAAAGAATAGAGGCCCTGTTTCTTCCCCCCGTCATTTCTTCTCCCTTACCTAAAAACAAAAATTCCCCCAACTGTATTTCCCGTGTACAAAATTCCAGAGAAGGTTCACAAACCAGGCTTGCTCTTATCTTTGTCATTTCTCCTTCCGGCATATCTGTCTCATTTAAGAATAAATACTCACTCGTAACCAATTCTAACACAGCATCACCCAAAAATTCCAGTCTTTCATTGTTATGCAGGCGGCTTAAATGACGTTCATTCGCAAATGAGCTGTGCGTTAAAGCTTTTTTTAGTATCTTTTTATTTTGAAATGTGTAGTTGATTTTCTTTTCCAGTTCCGCCGGATCCTTCCTTTTTGTCATGTTATTCCTTCTCTCTCCAATAATTTCATCAAATTGCATTCGTGTGCATCCCTCCCGGAGGGTTTTATCGTATGGGACGTAATTTCCTATGCGATAAAAAAGGTGCCGTGGATTACTATCAACTACGACACCTCACATTTCTATAATTATAACGCATTTTTTATTTGTTCAACCACGTCTCCGACCGTCACTATTTTTTCCGCCGCTTCGTTCGCGATTTCTATATCAAACTCTTCTTCGATTCCCATAATGATTTGAAAAATGTCCAGTGAATCCGCTCCTAAATCATCGACAAAAGTTGTTTCCATCGTAATTTCATCTTTCTCGATATTTAATACTTCAGCAATTATTTTTTGTAGTCTTTCAAATTCCATATCATTGACATCCTTTCTAATTATCATTTAAAATGATTTTTTCTCTGATTTTATCATTTATTTTTTGTTCTTTAAATAAAACACATTGAATAATTGAATTGGCTATCTCATGAGCCTTTGAACTGCCATGTGTCTTTACTACCAGGCCGTTAAGCCCGAGCAGCGGTGCTCCTCCATATTCAGACGCATCAAATGTCTTTAATGTTTTTTTCAAGGCCGGTTTTACCAATAAAGCACCTATTTTACTTCTTAAAGTTGACATCATTCCTTCTTTTACCTTGCTTAATAATGCAGCACCAACACCCTCATAAAGCTTTAAAATCACATTTCCCACAAAAGCTTCACATACAATAACGTCTGCTTTACCACCCGGTATATCCCTGGCTTCAATGCTGCCGATAAAATTAATATCCGGACAATTTTTAAGAAGGGGGAAGGTTTCTTTTACTAATGCATTTCCTTTTTCTTCTTCTGCTCCAATGTTTACTATGGCAACTTTAGGGTTTTTAATACCTATAATGTGCTCCATATATAAGGATCCCATCTTAGCAAACTGTACTAAATGAGAAGAACGGGCATCTACATTAGCACCACAGTCAATTAAGAGCGCTACTCCTTCTTTCGTAGGTATTAAGGGTGCCAGGGGCGGTCTTTCAATTCCTTTAATGCGGCCAACGATTAATTGTCCCCCTACCAAAACAGCTCCTGTGCTTCCTGCTGAAACAAATGCATCACACCTGCCTTGTTTTACTAATTGCAATGCCGTAACAATAGAAGAATTTTTTTTCTTTCTGACAGCCATTACAGGAGGTTCGGATGTTTCAATCACTTCTTCAGCATTTACCACTTCAATCTGTTCTGTGGTATAAGAATATTTCATTAATTCTTCTTTTATTACTTTTTCTTGTCCTGCCAGAAAAATTTTAATATCCTTACGCTGATTAACAGCTTCTATCACACCCTTAATGATTTCACCGGGTGCTTCATCTCCACCCATAGCATCAACTGCTATGTTCACCGTACTGTTCATATGATTACCTCCTTAATGTCTATAGTTAATATACTAAACATCATTTTAAAAATCAATAACCATTTATAAATTCCGAACAAAAAATTTTAAATATACATGGCCGGATCAGAATCTGCTTTCGTATAAAGATTACTGTAAAACAAAAAAGTGCCTGACAGGCACTTTTTATCGATTTATTTATTCTACCGTGATTACCTCTTTTTTGTTATAAGAACCACAAGCCTTACATACTCTATGTGGCATCATAAGGGTTCCGCATTTGCTGCATTTTACTAAAGTAGGAGCAGACATTTTCCAGTTTGCTCTTCTTTTGTCTCTTCTTCCCTTGGAAGATTTATTCTTAGGACAAATAGACATCGTTACACCTCCTTATTATCATTAAAGACATCCCAAATAACTGCCATTCGTGGATCTAATTCCGCCTTATTGCAATTACATGCTTTTTGATTTAAATTAGTACCGCAATTCCTGCAGATACCTTTGCAATCTTCACTGCATAAGACCTTCATAGGCCAATTCACCATTATTTCATTGCGGATTAATTGCTCCACATCCAGCTCACTGCCTGTCATGTAATTCATTTCATCCAGATTTTCAATCCTGTCCTCGTCAGTATCTTTCATGTCAATTTTTCTGCTAAAATCTAAGTCAAATACAGTGACCACCTCCTGCAGGCACCGGTCACAAGGTATGTTAATCTTTATTTTCATTTTTCCTTCTATCAGGACCTTTTTATTTCCTGCATTCGATATCTTTAAGCTGACGGGCTGCTTTTGCGCAATTAAAAATTCTCCCCCGCCATAGGAAAAGCTGTCAAATCCCAGTTCGCATTTTACATCCGCTTCTTTCCCCTGCTTAGTCCCGATATCGGATAAATCAATTAACATAGTATTCTCCTGTTCACACCTGATTTATTATAACTATCACAAAAACATTTGTCAATCAAAATAAATGGAAAAATAATATTGCTGTCATAATGACTCCGCAGATATGGGCACAATTATTTCTTTAACAATGCATAGGTTTCCCTGGCAATGGCCAATTCCTCATTAGTGGGAATAACCAAGACCCTGGTTTTGGATTCTTTGGTTGAAACAATTAAGGATTCCCCTCTTTTTGAATTCAGGTCGTCATCCAGTTCAATTCCAAGATAACCCAAATATTCACAAATATCTTTTCTTACATATTTATTATTTTCTCCCAAACCGGCTGTAAAGCAAATGGCATCCACACCGTTCATAGCTGCTGCATATGCCCCTATATATTTTACAACACGATACGCAAATATTTTCATGGTCCTTAACGCATATTCCTTTTTATCCAGACAGGCCAATTCCAAATCCAGAAAATCACTGGTTTTTTCAGATATTCCAAGAACTCCGGATTTCTTATTCAGCACATCCATAATTTGTTCTATATTTAGATTCTCTTTCTTTGCCAGAAATTCAAAAATGGCAGGATCAATATCTCCGGATCTGGTTCCCATAATAAGACCTTCCAACGGTGTCAGTCCCATAGAGGTATCTACGGATTTTCCATTTTTAACGGCCGAAACACTGGCTCCGTTTCCCAGATGGCAGACAATAATCTTTAAATCCTCATAAGGCTTTCCCATAATTTCCGCAGCTTTTTTGGATACATAGCTATGAGAGGTTCCGTGAAAACCATATCTTCTTACCTTATATTTTTTGTAATATTCATAAGGCAGCCCATAGATATAGGCCTCCTCCGGCATGGTCTGATGAAAGGCCGTATCAAATACCGCCACCATTGGCGTTTCAGGAAGGATTTCCTTGCAGGCATCAATACCAATTAAGTTCGCGGGATTGTGTAAGGGTGCCAAATCATTGCATTCTTCTATGGCCTTTATGACTTCTTCCGTAATAATAGTGGAGCTTGAGAATTTTTCTCCGCCATGAACCACTCTATGGCCAACGGCTCCGATTTCCTTTAAATCCTTAACCACACCGGTTTCCCTGTTCGTCAGGGTATCAAGTACAACACGAATAGCCTCCGTATGCGTAGGCATGGAAATTTCCGTCTTTGTTTTTTCTCCGCCCTTTGGTGCATATACAATTCTGCTTCCATCAATTCCGATTCTTTCGCAAAGGCCTTTTGCCGATACCTCCTCCGTCACGGCATCAATGAGCTGAAATTTTAACGAGGAACTTCCACAGTTGACAACTAGTATTTTCATTTTTACCTCCCGTATTTTTCCTATTCCATTTTTACAGTTTTTCGCATTTCATTCATTATAATACATTTTTTATTAAAAGTATAACATTCCGAAGGATTTTTAATCAATTAACTGGGCTTGTACTGCCGTTAACGCAATTACTCCGACAATATCCTCTGCCGAGCAGCCCCTTGACAAATCATTTACCGGTTTGGATATTCCCTGCAGCATAGGACCGTAAGCTTCCGCGCCGCCAAGTCTTTGTACCAGCTTATATCCGATATTCCCGCAATCCAAATTGGGGAATACCAATACATTGGCCTTACCTCCCACTTCACTTTCGGGAGCTTTATGTGCCGCCACACTGGGAACGATTGCAGCATCTGTCTGCAATTCACCGTCTAAAACCAAATCAGGATATTTGCTTTTCGCCAGGGCGGTTGCTTCCACCACCTTATCCACCAGGGGATGCTTGGCACTGCCCTTTGTCGAGTGGGACAGCATGGCAATAATCGGCTCGGCACCTACTAAATTCCGGAAGCTTTTAGCGCTGGAATTGGCTATGGCTGCCAGCTCCTGTGGATTGGGATCCTGGTTCAAACCGCAGTCCGCAAATAAAAACGTACCGTTTTCACCGTAGCTGCAATTGGGCACATCTATAATAAAGAAACCGGAAACCAGCTCCGTTCCGGGTGCCGTTTTTAATATCTGAAGGGAGGGCCTTAGTACATCTGCCGTAGCATGGCAGGCTCCGGCTACCATTCCGTCAGCATCACCGGCTTTTACCATCATAACACCAAAGGTGATATAATCTGTTTTTAAAATTTCCTCAGCCTTTTCTATCGTCATGCCTTTTTCTTTTCTTAATTCATATAGTAAATTAACATATACTTCAAATTTAGGTGATACATCCGGGTCTACTATGGTTACCCCCGTTAAATCTACTTCCAACCATCCGGCCCCATCTAATATTTTTTCTTCTTTACCTATCATAATGATGTTGGCAGTCTCTTCCTGTAAAACCTGTGCCGCCGCAAGTAATGTCCTCTTATCCTTTGTTTCCGGTAATACGATTATTTTTTTATTTCTTCTTGCTCTTACTTTTATAGAATCAATAAATGACACTTTATTCTCTCCTTTCAAAACTGTATAAACTACTGTTTGGTATTTATTATAATTCATATGTTTATTGTATACAAGGTGTTTATCACATTTCTTTGTGCAAAATAAAGAACAATACCCTATATATAGTACCCATTTCATATAAATTGTATAAAAAAAAATACATTATCATATACTATGTTGCCCATTTCTCTATGAAATGCTACCATGGATTTAAAATCCCATATACAAACAGGCGGTGTTAATTTGAAGGTTACAGGTATTATAACGGAATATAATCCTTTTCATAATGGTCATTACCATCATATCCGGGAAGCCAGGACAAAAACAAGGGCAGATTATATCGTTGTTGTCATGAGCGGCAATTTTGTACAGCGGGGTACCCCTGCCATCATGGACAAATATTTACGCACTAAAATATGTCTGGCGTACGGTGCCGACCTGGTTTTGGAATTACCCGTCCAAATTGCGACCAGCAGCGCGGAATCTTTTGCTTATGGTTCCATATCCTTATTAGATAAGCTGGGAGTTATTGATTATATATGCTTTGGCAGTGAAGCAGGAAGCTTAGAAGTATTGAAACCGGTTGCCGGCATTTTAAATGAGGAGCCCTTGTATTATAAGAATTTGCTGAAACAGGAATTAAAAAAGGGAAGCAGCTATCCTGTAGCCAGAAGCAACGCTCTCCTGTCCCTTCTTTCCCTGCAGGGCAGCATGGCGGAGGAGGAAAAAAATACTGTCCGGAAAGTCCTGCAATCCTCAAATAATATATTGGGTATTGAATATATAAAGGCCCTCTTAAAAAGAAATAGCAGAATCATTCCCGTGACTATAGAAAGAACCGGGGCTTCTTATCATGATATATCCCTGTCGGATACCATCAGCTCCGCATCCGGTATTCGAAATGCCCTAAAGGAAACCGATAGTCTCCAGCTTGTAAAGCCCTTTATGCCATCCTGTGCTTTTAAAAAACTAAAGGAATCATACGGCAGGGCTTTCCCCATATGGGAGGATGACTTTTCCCTTTTACTTCACTGTAAGCTATTACAGGAAAAACCCTCGTCTCTGTTTACGTATGCCGATGTATCAGAGGAATTGGCAAAAAGGATTCAAAAGCACCTTTATTCTTTTACCTCCTTTACACAATTCTCTCAGCTATTAAAAACAAAGGAGCTCACTCATACCAGGATCAACCGGGCGCTTTTGCACATTCTGTTAAATATCCGTAAAGCCGGCAGCGGTCCGAAGGAAGAAATACCCTATTCCCGTATTCTCGGCTTTAAAAAAGAAAGTACGAATCTTTTAAATGAAATAAAGAAAGCATCAGAGCTTCACCTTATCGCAAAGCTTGCTGATGCTAAAAATTATTTAACCGATGATGCCTTAACCATGTTGGAAAAGGATATTTATGCTGCAGATATCTATCATGCTGTTATGAGTAATAAGTTTAACCTATCCATGCCCAATGAATATACCATTCCCATCATTAAAATTTAATATTTTTCTAATTTTTAAAGCTATGAATGGGTGCGGGAATTCTTCCGCCCCTATTCACGAAAGCATCACAGGAAAAGGAGTTAACCGGCATAATAGGGGCATAGCCCAATAAGCCGCCAAAGGTAACGGTTTCTCCCACCTCTTTACCGATTACCGGTATAATACGTACGGCTGTTGTCTTCTGGTTGACCATTCCGATTGCCATCTCATCCGCAATGATTCCTGACAAAGTGGCCGGCTTTGTGGTACCGGGAATGGCAATCATGTCAAGACCTACCGAACACACACAGGTCATGGCTTCCAGCTTTTCCAGGGATAATGCTCCTGCCAGAACCGAGTCGATCATACCCTGATCTTCACTTACGGGAATAAAGGCACCGCTTAATCCCCCCACATAGGAGGAAGCCATAACACCGCCCTTTTTCACCTGGTCATTTAATAGCGCCAATGCCGCTGTGGTGCCCGGGGCTCCTGCATATTCCAATCCTATTTCCTGTAAAATATCCGCCACACTGTCCCCAATGGCCGGTGTGGGCGCCAGGGATAAATCTATAATGCCAAAGGGAATTC
>CAMJWQ010000132.1 GCA_946409475.1 uncultured Lachnospiraceae bacterium | reverse complement strand
TTTATCTAAAGAATCTGTGAAGCCTGGACGGATAGGTTACCTCGTTAAATCCCCACTTACTTCATAATATAATTTAATATCATATTATAATCAAATAAAACTTTTAAAAAGGGGTTTGCATCTATCTGCGAATAAAGCATGATACTGATATCATCACCCGCAAATAAAATAACTACAAAAAAAGCAATCCAAATAATCAGGACTCCCTGTACCAGACCCACACCCAATCCTGCCAGTTTATTAACGCCTTTAATAACAGGCAGATTCGCAATAATATCCAGAGTAAAGAATGTCATTCTAAGGAAAATAGTGATAATGATGAACGTAATAAAGAAGGACATTATTTTAATAATGGTTTTGGATAGGTATTTTGCCACGTAATCCTGAAAATTCAATGCCTCTAATACGTTATACTGCTCCTCATTATTATTTTTTATTAATGCCTTTTTCACCATGTCCGGAAATGCAAATCCATTTATAGCTTCTGTCTGGTTTTCCTCTGCCACTAATTCCGTATTTTCATTTCCGTCTTCTGATTCCATTACACTTATAATTTTTTTGCTCAGACTATCATACAGAGGGGTTTTGTTTGTCAAAAAGTCGGATATATAAGGCGTAGCAATTCCCACCAATACAATGGTAATAATTAAAGACAACAGAGAAATCAATACATGTACCAGTCCCTTACGATATCCGTCAATTGCGCACACTACCAATATAAAGCATACTACGATTAATAACCAATTCATTTTTTTACCTCTTATTTTAATTTTATCATTTGAATGGAATCATTTGTAATAATCTGAAATTTAGTTGACCCATCCAGGGGTATTATTTTTTGTGCACTGATATTCAGCTTACCATCAAATTTCTTTACCCCATTTAAGCGGTAGATTTCCAGTTCTTCTTCATTATACAGGATTATTTCCTCATTGTTTATTACTATTTCCTTAAAATCTATATTAAAAGGCTGCTGCCATACCAAATTTCCTGCATTATCATATAAGTCCAAGCGGTATTTTGCATCCGTTTCATCCCCTTTAAATACTAAGGCCACATATTTATTATTGTAAAAAACATCCTGTACCTCTTCTTCCAGCTCCAGTTCCTTCAATAAAAGAGGTTTTTGCGTTCCTTTATAAAACAATAATTTGTTATCCCCAACCGCAATGGCTGTCGAATTATCCAAAAAAGTAAGTAATGGAGCGGCCATATTGGGGTAATCATAACCACTTACAAAATTATCAACTTCATTCTGCCCCACAGATCCGAAATTGTAAAAAGCTATGGATGTGGATAATACTCCGTTCTTCACTTGTAAATAGGAAACTCCAAATTTCAATCCATCCTCCGACAGACTGATTGCCAAAGGATAACCACTGTCATTTAAAGTGGTCCTCATTTTTGCGATTTCCTCTCCGGCATAATCATAAAAATAAATCCAGGTAATTTCATTATCATCTAATACAACGGACACCATTCCCTGTCCCGATACATCCAGTTGTATTATCGGTTTCATGGCATCTATTTCGCCCAGAGGCCCTGACTGATTCATAATATATATCTTGCTGCCCTTATAGTCACCAACTGCAATATAATCATCACAAATGGCTACCATCGGTTCCTGCATCTCAAAGGTCTGATTCCAGGTCATTTCATTTTGTGCATTGTAACAGGATATTCCATCTTTACTATACTTTAAAATATTATCACCATAAGCCATATAGTTTGCAACAACGGAGCTTTCCAGCGTCGAAGTGGAAAGCACATCAAAAGATGAATACGTTTTGTTGCTTCTATAATATAGAAATAAAAATAATAATAATAGAAGTAATAGAAAAAAAATAACGATAAAAAATATATATTTTCTTTTACTGCTATTAGTCTTTTTATCAACGGTACCATTTACCGGTGCTGTGTTATTTTTTTTTAAAAAGCTTATTACAGCCATTTCATTCACCTTTATCTTATGCAAATAAGCTTATGCACGGTTATTTTATTAAGGGATAGGTATATATTCTCACTAGACTCAATAATACCATGGTCACTAAATTTGAAAGTACCTCATTAAGTGTCCAGGTATGTATTCTCACTAGACTCGATAATACCTCGTCAAGTGTTCACACGATACCTCGTCAAGTGTTCCTATTTCACCATATCCACTAAATTCGAAAATACCTCATTAAGTGGATAGGTATATATTCTCACTAGACTCGATAATACCTCGTCAAGTGTTCCTATTATATCACATTTATTATGGCAGCAAAATAGTTTGTCCGTATTTTATATCATCACCGTCTTCTATATTGTTTAATGCACAGATTTCTTCAATCATATTATCGGAATTATAAAATTTCCTGCTGATAGATAATAGGGTGTCTCCTTTTTGAATGGTGTAGCTTTGCAGCAGCCGTATTTTCCGCATTTTCGGCCGCACCCGTTTCCTGGGCTGTGTTTTCTTCCGTACCTGCCGGAGGCGTTTCGGTGCTATCCGTATTTGTTGCCGCCTGTTGGGTTTGATCCGTTGTTTCTCCTTCCGCCGCATTATTAATCGCATTGTTTTCCTGAGACACGGCTTCTTCAAGGCTTAATCCATTACCGGCATTTTCTACGGGAATTTCCTGAGTTTCTTCACTTACGGCCATCTGCTCTTCCGATTCGGCATCGTTATCTTCTTTATTAATAGAGTCTGTAATGTTTGCAAGAGTTTGCTCCATGCTTTTCATCTTATCAAAGTTGTTAAGTAACGTAATGCCGATAACAAATACGACTATAATTAATATAATGCTTGAGGTATACATAAAAACCATAAGCTTGCTTTGTTCCGTTGTTTCTTTTCTTTCCTGTATAATTTCACGAAAATGTCTTGTGGCATTATCCTCCACATTTTCAATGATATTTTCTTTTACAGGCTCTTTTTGCTTAAATTCATCTATCATATAATTCTGCATTTCCTGGTTTTTTTCATAGTAAATATAATAACCGTTCAAATTTTGCATTCTGTTATTGTCATATGCGTAAATTTGTAAGTCCCGTTCGTTGCTGTTTGCTTTCACAAATATTTTATGATTACCGGCAAAATGATCCAGATGCGTTTTTGTTACTGCCTTCCAGTCTATGTCGTCAAGCTCCTGATTAACGATAAACCAGCCTACGATTTCAAAGGAATCAAAGTATTTATTTATATTTTCATAAATATTGCTCCAGGTAAAATCATCAAATCGACAGCTGTCGGCTGTTTCTATATCGTCAATCTTAACGGCTCCGTTAATAAATATATACTGCTTCCCATCCATTTCATAGGTATGTCCCAGAAAAACGCCTGCCTGCTGCATGGATTGGCAGTAATCACCCAGCTGGTGGACATATGTGATCACATAATCCTCCATATATACTTTTTTACTATCATCTATTTGACCAATCTGCCTTATATTCTTAGGTATTTTTAAACATGCACCTTGCTCTGACGTAGCTTTCTTCTTTTCATTATATACAACTTCTATCATACCTATGACACCATCCTTTGCAAAATCGTATCATATTAAATTTTTGTTTTTTATCATAACATGTCGTACCATTCACATTTTTTTTCGACAGAAACAGGTGTAATCAGAGCATTTCCAAATGCATATCCCACAGATTATCATCATACATTAAATAGAGACGTATATTTAGAGATTTTAAGGAAATAATGGAAAAGAATAGTTCTTATAAGGAGCAGCAAATAATGCAAAACCAAAAATCCATACATTATTTTGATTCCAGCAAGAAAGACAGTTTCTTTATATTTAGCAGAGCCTTAAGCCAGCTGTTAACATTAATGGTAAAAGACTATCAAGAAGTAGTCATATTATGCATCGGAAGCGATCGTTTGACAGGTGACAGTCTCGGTCCCCTTATCGGATATAAATTGTCAAAAAGAAGGTTGAATCATGTTTTCATTTACGGTACACTGGAGGATCCGGTACATGCGCTTAACCTGGAGGAAACCATAAATTCCATATATAAGAAGTTTAAGAATCCTTTTATTATTGCCATAGATGCTTCCTTAGGGACCAGGCAGCACTTAGGCTATATTACCCTGGCAAAGGGTACCTTAAAACCCGGTGCCGGCGTTAAAAAAGACCTTTCGGATATCGGCCATATTTCCATAACGGGTATTGTCAATATCTCAGGCATTTCCGATATCCTTCTTTTGCAAACAACGCGCTTAAACGTCGTTATGACCATGGCCGATTATATAGCCCTTGGAATCCAATATGCTCTGCGCCAGGAAAGAGTTTCCCTTGCCAAGATTTCCCAATGACGGAAAAACTATTGATAGGAAAACATGAAAATCAAATGTCTCTCCCCTCCTCCATCAGGCTTTAATGGAAGGCGGGGAGTTTTATTATTTTATGAAATCTATTTCAATGAAATCTTAAGATTTCCAATCTTATGGTATTTATTGTTAACTACTCCCATTATTTTCCGATATAAAAGATGTAAGCGTTGTTAATATATAACAGATGTTAAGGAGGTTATAGTTTGAAAAAGTATAGTAGAGATTTTCCATTCCCTTAAGGGTGTAAGAAAAATCATCTTGCGGTGGCACAAAAAAATCAAATATGTAGGCAACGTTAAGTTTATTATTCGGCAACTGATCTTATTTTAAACCTTACAACTAATTACTTCAGTTCAATTAGTCTGTTCACAAAAATAGTGATATATGGTTTATAGTAATGATTGGGTTGAATATTACGATTATGAGAAAGGGGATACATTTACTTATGAATAAAATTAAAAGAATTCTATCAGTTATGATGATACTAACATTTATTTTTACTATATTTCCATCAATTGAAGCTAAGGCAGCAACTAAGACTGTAAATGGTGGTTATACAACAATGGAGACTGCATACTCATGGGGAACATATAGTACTTCAAATAGTCTGTGTGTAATGCTGCCGGCTTCGGAAACTGATTTCTGGGTTAAATATACATTGCCACATGATAAGAGAGTATATGCACGATGCTCATATAAAGCTGCTAACGAGGGAATGTATATTGAGATGCTAAACTCAAGTAATACAACATTAGATGAAAAATACAGTCCGGATGATGTTCTGGACATGGATAAAATAACTCCGTTTATGGCTGTAAAATGTGATAATCTCACTTCTTCAACACAGACATTTTATATTCATGTAAATCGTGGAACGTGTACAGGATTAATGATTTTTACTTTATCAATGAATGAAAGAATAAAAACCGGCCGCGATGTTTTTTCATTTAGCGGTACCGCAACAAACAAGGGTAATTCAAGTATGAACCTTTCGGGAGTTGATTCGTCAGTATTAACTTTGAATTTAACAAATAGTACAAAGATTCCGCCGGAAGCAATTATCACTTCCGTAGAAACTTCCGGAACACAGACTCCAAGTCAGGGAGGTGTTCATCACATGATTTTACCGGCAGATGAAGCATCTACATGGTATACCGCTACAGTTACCAGTGCGACAGGCGGATTTTATGATATAGATGTTTCTGATGGCTTTGCAGCAAGGCAAAAATGGCAGTTTAAATATAATGCTTTGGCAACAGCGAAATCTACAATGAAAAATGTAAAACTGACACTGGAATGGGAATATGATATTGCCAATACCGGTTATCAAGCATATTGAGGTAATGATTATGAATATTTACGAAAATAACCAAATAAGAAATGATCTGTCTTTTCTGGATATTTTGTTCCATCATTATAAAAATAAAAAAACGGTGACCACAAAACAGAGTATGCTCGTGGACAGAGATATGCTTACGCTCAGCCAGGAGGCACTGGAAATGTCTGCTGTTAAAGGCTCCTCCGGAAGAAGTCTGAATACGAAGGTGGACAGCAGCATTGATTTGCAGTCATATATTGATGCAGCCAGGAAAAGCAACCAGGAGGCACTGGAACAGGCCGGGGACAGTATCGATGTAAATGCAGTTGTTTATACAAGTGAATCAAAAGCATTTCGGGCGGCATTAAGAGATAAGTATTCCAGACTTGTTGAAGAGGCAAAAACACATTCTGATCCGGAAAGTTACATTGAACGAAAATATTTCGACAAAAGCTTCGAATATTATGAAACAGATCTTACCGATGCAGAGCGAAGCGT
Source organism: uncultured Lachnospiraceae bacterium (assembly GCA_946409475.1). Taxonomy (GTDB): domain Bacteria; phylum Bacillota; class Clostridia; order Lachnospirales; family Lachnospiraceae; genus CAMJWQ01. The sequence continues at coordinate 2,499 of CAMJWQ010000132.1, read as the reverse complement.
TGGCTATGTTAATGAAAAAACCATGTATGAAAAAGGCGATGTATTTGGTATCAATTATCAAGACTCTCTTTTCCGTGGTATTGAGGTAAAAGGCTATGTTGTGAATAGTACAAAAATTGCATTCCAGCGCCAGTTAGTGAATCATCAGATAACAAATATTCTCTCTCAGGCAGGGATAGATACCAATGCTATTTCGGGCTCATGCAGTTTTTCTGTTGATCCCTATAGCTATCAGATAACGGTTAGCGGTGTGGATGGAAATACGAAAGCAGCTATGGAACAGGCTTTGAATGTGGGAGATAACGGAAAAAATTTATATTTGCATATTTACTATTGCTCTACCCAGGACGGATGCAGCAGCACCCAGGTGAATAAGGCTTCAAAATTAAAATATGAGGCATATCAGCAGGTGTATGATTTTACAGGTCTAAAGCTGAATGAGCTTACGGAGAGCAATGGCACCTATTATACGGCAGAAGGGGAGGATATTCTTGACCTGGTAAATGCAGGAGTCAATGAAGCAGATGAGATTACAGGCAGTTTCAAGATGCAGATAAAATCATGGATACGGGACCTTGTTCATAATTTGTCGGTAAAAGGGTGGAATCATGTTTCTGATATGACCTTAAGCATCCTGTTTACAGCAAACGGACTGGAGGATGTGAATCAGGTAATCTCCTTTGCAGAAAATAGTTCGTGGTATCAGAGTACAATCGGAGACAGCTGGTATGCGGCATTTCAAATACAGTATGAAAGCAAACAATAATGGGAAAGCTTTTGAAATTGAATTACCCTGCTATTATCTGTACACTTGGGCACCAGTTGCAAGCGGAACATTCATCTGTGATATGGACCCGTATCCGGGTAATGAAGTCGACTAAAAAGTATCCCGGATTTATAAAAAAACATAAAATAATTGAGAGGAGATAGTTATGCCTTGTATCAATGATTAACACATCCCGACTATTAGTAAATTCGTATTATCAGAAATTACAAAAAAAATCAATAGTGGAGGAAAATCAGACAAAAAAATTAAGTATTGATAATGAACCGGAAACTTTAAATAACACGGAAATATATTCCTTTACCATGCAGGATGGTCAAAATTTTTCCCTATATAAAACAGATACCTATTCGGCAGATAATCCTATTTTAATAGTAAAGGGAACAGACAAAGAAGGAAACACCTTTGAACAGACTATTGATCCAAGAACAGTGGATCCCCAAAATGCTTCCTTTATTGAATTTTCCGCATTAAGCTTCTGGCTTTCAGACTCCGGGGAATATGATTCATTTACCATAAATTATATGGACAGTCCCACTGATGATATCTTGGAAAAATCAGACTATCTTTGTGCAGCGAGAAATTGGCGCGACGAACAATTGGATATTGGTAATATGGTCGGATATAATAATGCCGTAAAGGCCTGCAGTGCCATTAGCAATTATTTAATTGACCAAAGCGGAAAAACGGATTATATAGAAACTGAAAATGGATTACGCAAAGCCTATTTAATTGATGCAAGCATTAATGTTAGCGATCTGGGAGATTGTATCATTGTAGATGGAGAAGATTCAAAATACCTCCATGCATTCTACGCTAATGATTCCACAGTGGAAAATCCGATAGTGGAAATTCAATTATTACGGGAAGACGGCTCACCGGATAAAATTTATCGGATGTATATTAATGATATTGACCCTGAAAATGCAACCCAGATGGAAATATTTGCCTTGTGTTCGCATGCGGATAAGCAAGGTGCACCGCAGGAATCCTATTTCTTTTTGAATTCCAGTTACTATGCGGGTTTTAATAATGATTTCTTTGATGCAAAAGCATTAGATGAATTTGCAACAACGAAGCATAATTGGATAGCAAAATTAAATGAATTCAATATATCAGATACATATTTAGAACCATCCAATGAAAAATGGGCGGATAAATTATTAGATATATTGGAAAAATATAAAAAAGAGCAAACAGATACCATTTCCGGCGATGGAAAGCTTATCAATCAAATTGTCGGAGAGGAACGTTATCCTGTTAATAATAATCAATATGCCATACAAAAAGATAAAGAAGGAACGTTTACCATCACCAATAAGGAAAACGGCTATATCTATACTTTTTCAGAGGCAGCAGCCGCATTATATAAAGATATTGAATCAGATTCAATGTATTTAATTGAGGAAGCTGAGAATGGAAAGGTTGAACAAAAGCTGGAAATATCTGAAGCATTATTGGACATGATAAATTCTTATTTTATGACAAACCACATTAAGCCCGGCGAACTGCCCGAAGATATTAAAAAGCAAATAATGAATGATGAAAACAATGAAATTTCACCGGAGGCACTACAGAAATTGTTTGAAGATCGTGAATAAAGATTGAATCTATCTGATAATTATGCATGGATAATTCTCTATGGATATTCCAGGTAAATTGTTGTTACACTCAAAAAAACAGTCCTGATTTCTTATAAAAATCAGTGACTGTTT
>CAMJWQ010000131.1 GCA_946409475.1 uncultured Lachnospiraceae bacterium | reverse complement strand
GTGTGTAAAAATGGTAGATGGCTGTCTTGTAGAAATGGAATTTACAGCTGTTATTTTATAATGGGTAATGCCATGCAGGGAAAAGCATGGATAAAATATGTGAAGAAGGGCAAGGAGCAGTTGTACTTCTTGTCCTTTCTTACGTGAGTAAGGAGCCAGATGAAAGCCCGCCTTAACTTGGCGAAGCAATGTTTTTTGAGATTGGAGGCTGTTATGTGTTTAAGAGTTGAGGAGCATGTTATTTTAAATGTAGAAAAAAAAGGGAAGCCGGTAGAAATCATGGTGGATGGCAGGCCTGTTGAGGCTTATGAAGGAGAACCGATTTTGGCCGCTCTTTTAGCAAAGGGAATAAAAATTAACCGGTACACAATAAAAAGGCAGGAACCCAGAGGAGTTTTTTGCGGTATCGGTCAATGCACGGACTGTGCAATGATTGTAGACGGCAGGCCGAATGTCCGTACCTGTATCACGCCGGTGAAAGCCGGAATGGTCATTAAAACCCAATATGGACTGACAAAGGGGGAAGCATAATGATACAAAGGGACGTATTAGTAGTGGGTGCCGGTCCGGCAGGATTGGCAGCCTCCATAGAAGCGGGTAAAGCCGGTGCGGCTGTTCTCCTGGTAGATTTAAATATGCAGCCGGGAGGCCAGCTGTTTAAACAGATTCATAAGTTTTTTGGCTCCAGTGCCCACCGGTCAGGAACAAGAGGATACGATATTGGAGAGCAATTGCTTAGGGAGGCCCTGGAGGCTGCTGTGGAAATCTGGATGCAAAGTACCGTTATCGGCATTTTTCCGGGAAATAAGATTGGCATCGAAAGGGGTATGGATGGAAAAGAAAAGGAGCTGGTAACCGTTTTAGCCAGGAAAATTGTTATTGCTACGGGAGCCTCCGAAAATGCAATCCGTTTCAAGGGCTGGACGATTCCGGGGGTCATGGGAGCCGGGGCAGCACAGACCATGATTAATGTCAACCATGTAAGACCCGGTAAAAGAGTAGTTATGTTAGGAAGCGGTAATGTAGGACTGATCGTATCCTACCAGCTGCTGCAGGCAGGCTGTGATGTGGCCGCCCTCGTGGAGGCAGCTCCCGGAATCGGAGGTTATGCGGTACATGCTGCCAAGATAAGACGTGCCGGTGTTCCTATTTATACGGGTTATACCATAGTGGAAGCTAAAAAAGGTAAAGACGGTTGTGTATGCGGCTGCATTATTGCTAAGGCAGATGATAAATACGATCCAATACCGGGAACGGAGGAGGCCATCGAATGTGATGCCATAACCCTGGCAGCCGGTTTAAAGCCTGTAATGGATTTACCTAAGCTGGCAGGCTGTACTCTTACCTATAGCAGTGCTTTTGGAGGCTATATACCAATACATAATGATAGAATGGAAACTTCCCAAAAAGGAATTTTTACTGCCGGTGATGCTGCCGGAGTGGAAGAGGCCAATACCGCTTTGGAGGAGGGAAAGCTTGCCGGTATCAGCGCTGCCGAAGAGCTTAATCTTATTTCTAAGAAAAAAGCGGATATTTTGAGAAAAGAAATATGGGAGCGTTTAGTGTCACTTCGTTCAGGTCCCTTTGGAGAACGGCGTTTAAAGGAAAAGGAGTCGGTATTGAAAGAATATGCAAAAAGAGCCGGTATACCGGCAGCCGAGGATCAGGAGGTAGAAAAATGTCATTAATAAATACAGGATATTTGGAATATGAAGAATTGAAAGCGGTGCAAAAGCTCCCCGGTAAGGAAAGGTATAAGAAGGGTCCTGTGGCTGTTATGGAATGCGTACAGGAAATTCCCTGTAATCCCTGTGAAGCGGCCTGTAAATTTGGAGCCATTCATATAGGGGAACCTATTACGAATCTTCCTGCTTTGGATGGAGAGGCATGTACCGGCTGCGGTGCCTGTGTATCCAAGTGCCCCGGACTTGCCATATTTATCGTCAATAAAGCTTATTCGGAAACCAGTGCAACGGTAGCCTTCCCTTATGAGTACTTTCCCACACCCATGGCAGGGGAAAAGAAAAAAGCCGTAAACCGAAAAGGAGAGGTTGTATGCGAAGGTATGGTCGTGAAGGTCATGAATCCCCGGGCTTTTGACCATACCCCTGTGGTAACGGTAGAAATTCCAAAGGAATTTGCAGATGAAGTAAGAAGTATACAACGGGGTTAACGGACCGGAATTAGATAAGTGAAAATGCCGTTTTCAGTAGATTCAGATTTACTTACGGCAGAATGGAGGAAAAATGAGCGAATATTTTTCAGATGATATGATAGTCTGCCGCTGCGAAGAAATAACCGTGGCAGAAATAAAGCAGGCCATAAAAGAAGGTGCAAAAGATGTAGTTGGCGTAAAAAGAAGAGTACGGGCAGGTATGGGTCTATGCCAGGGACGAACCTGCGAAAAGCTGGTACAGCAGCTTATTGTCCGGGAGCTTTCCGTGACACCTAAAGAAGCAGGTACGTCGTCGGCAAGGCCGCCGGTCCGTCCGGTTACCTTTGGTGAATTGGCAGGGGGGGCAATTGACTGATGAATAAAGTATATGATGCGGTAGTAATAGGTGCGGGAGCCATCGGTACCAGTGCAGCCTACCATTTGTGTGAAAAGGGTCTGAAAACGGCATTGCTGGAAAAAGGTGATATTGCCGGCGGTTCTTCCAGTCATTGTGATGCGGTAGCCTTAATCTGCGATAAATTGCCGGGTATTGATACGAAAATGGGGCAGGCCAGTATTGATTATTATATGGAATTGGCGAAAAGATTTGATTATGATTTTGAATTTGATCCGAAGGGCTGTCTGTATGTATGTGAAACCGAACCGGAATTTGAGGCTGCTTCTAAATACTGCGAATTACAAAACAATGACGGATATGCCCTTCGTATGGTTAATAATGAAGAGCTCTGTCAGATGGAGCCCCATATTGCGAAAGATCTAACGGGAGCTCTTTATACACCGCCCAGCGGTTCCATTGCCGTCAGTCCTTATAAGGTATGCTTTGCTTTTGTGGAAGAAGCGAAAAAAATGGGCCTTGAGGTCTACACTTACTGCGATATTAAAAAAATTAATTTAAACGGCAAAACCAATGGAGTGGAAAGTGTGGAAACCAATTACGGAACTATCCGAACCAAACGAATTGTAAATTGTGCCGGCGCATGGGCGCCCTTTATCGGAGAACTTACGGGCCTTAAGATTCCCATTGAACCGAGAAAAGGGACTAATCTGGTATCGGAGCAGACAGAGCGGTTGTGCCACAATAAGATTTTGGAATATGGATACATGATGTCTAAATTTGACAGTATTCATTTTAAGAGAAAGGTAAGTCCTCTTGCAGAAGAGCTGAATGTAGCCTTTAACCTGGAATATACCAAGGCGAATAATCTTTTGGTAGGCGGAAACAGGCTGTTTCGCAGCTATGATATACGTTCGGAAATAGAGACAATGAAAGCCATAGCCGAACGGGCACTCAGATTTTATCCGGAGCTTGCGGACATTAAATGTATCCGTACCTATTCGGGAGTAAGACCCTTCGTAATTGATCATCTGCCCATCGTATCGGATGTGGACAGTATACCCGGCTATTATATTGCGGCAGGTCATGAGGGTGACGGTATTTGTTTTTCTCCGATAACAGGGCGCTTTATGTCTCAGATTATAGCAGGAGAAGAAACAGATTTTGATATCAGCAAGCTGGATTTTGCAAGATTTGCTTCATAAAAAGAAAGGCATTGGAGGTGCTGTTATGGACAAAAATGTCCAGTATGGATATCTGACCCCTGAAAATCATGCAGTTATGGTGAGAATGCGGACAGGTCAGAATATTGCCGGATTTCCCATTGGAATCTTATATATTGACGACGTATATTATCCCATGCTCCCCGGTAATATTGTAAACGGCTATACTTTTGATTTTCCTGTACGTTTAATGGCAGTAAAAGGACTGGATATACCCAATCTGTTTCAAACCACAGATGGAGTTTTTCCCAAAATACTGGAGGCCGGTAATCAATTGAAAAAAGAGGGCATACGTGCCATCAGTGCTGCCTGCGGATTCTTTGGAAATTATCAGACACAGCTGGCGGAGGCCATGGATATTCCTGTTGCCATATCAAGCCTGGTACAGCTTCCATGGATAGCGGCATTGCTGAAGAAAGAACAGACCATAGGAGTGCTGACGGCAGATATGAGTTCCTTGTCAGATAAGCTGCTGATTAATTGTGGAATCTGTGAGGAGCTTAAGAAGCGTCTGGTAATCAAAGATTTACGGCACGAAAAAGAGTTTTCCTGTATTCTGGAGGGCAGGGGAGAATTTGACAACCGAAAGGTATGCAATGAGGTTGTAGGAAAGGCTTTGGAAATTGTAAATGAGTACCCGGATACGGGAGCGGTTTTATTGGAATGCAGTGATATGCCTCCTTATGCCTATGCCGTTCAGGCGGCTGTAAAGCTGCCGGTATTTGACTTTACAACTTTGATTCGCTGGTTACATAATGCCGTGACCCAGAGACCATATGGCGGTTTTATTTAATGTAAAAGATCAGAAAGTAAAAATATAGGCGGTAAAGAAATGCAGATAATAATAAACTTAATAATCAAATTTTTCACAATAACCCTGATAGGTCTGCTATTAAAAAAGAAAGGATTTATTTCAGAAGGGCTGGAAAAAGGACTGAATCAATTATTAATCAGGCTCATTCTTCCCGTTAATATTTTGGCTTCCTCTCAAAGAGAATATTTCCCAGAAGCTGCAGGTAACATGCTGCTTACGGCAGCATTTGCCGCCGGTTATTATTTGGTAAGTATTATCATTTCCAACGTAGTCAGCCGCATATCACCTATGGATGGTAAAGAAAGGAAAATATTTATTATAACGACCGTATTTGCCAATGTAGGCTTTATCGGATTCCCCGTTGCCGGTGAATTATATGGTTCGGAAGGTATCCTTTATGCGGTAATTTATAATATCTGTTATCAAATGAGCTTTTTTACCTATGGAGTGGGAATTTTAAATGGGGTGAAAAGGTTCACTCCCAAAGCTTTACTAAAAAATCCTGTGACGGTATGTTCCATTGTTTCCGTCCTGATTTTTTTAATTCAATTTAAAATGCCGGCAGGTATCGCCTCAGCGTTAACGTCCGTCGGTGATATGACGGCACCTGTATCGCTTATTTTAATAGGATGCAGCCTGTCGTCCGTTAAAATAAAAGAGATACTAACAGATAAATACTCTTATTTAGTTTCTTTTTTTCGTATGATTCTATATCCGGTTATGGTATTTTTAATATTAAGGCTGCTGCGGCTTCCTGCTGCTGCAGCCGGAACCTGCGCAGTTCTGACTGCATTGCCGTCAGGGTCTTTAGCTGTTATCTACGCTCAGGAAAATGGCTGTTCTCCCCGATTTGCTTCCCGGGCAGTGATTCAGACCATGCTATTTATGATCATAACGCTGCCGTTAATGTTAGTAATGGTGAGTTTGTATCTATAGGGAACGATATTAAAAGTGAGATGGCAAATAGCTAAGGAAACAGGCAGAAACTTAAGTAATATTCTTGAAATTCCCCATAGGTTATGAAATAATACTTGTGGGGATTTGTGGAATAAAGAGAGGATTGAAAGAAAAAACATGTCAGAGCTTTTATATATTAATATCTCAAAGCAGATTGAGCAGCAGATTCAGGAGGGAACCTTAAAAGAAAATGATCGTCTTTCGGAACGCAAGCTTGCCGAAGACTATGGTGTAAGCAGGACGGTAATCAGGGAAGCATTGAAGCTTTTAAATGAAAAGGGACTGGTCGATATTCAGTATGGAAGAGGTAATTTTGTTTCCGTACCCGATAACAGTATGGTTATGGATAAATTTGTAAGCAGTATTCATAACAGCAGCCTGAAGATGGAAGATGTTGTGGAAGCCAGAGAAATATTAGAGTCGGTCATGGCAGGATATATCATTGACCGCGTCAACCGGCAGGATATTGAAGACCTGGAAAATCTGGTCCGGCAAATGGAGGAGGTAATGGAGGATGGTGAAGCATATGCAAAATTAGACGCCGGATTTCACTACCGTCTTATGCAATGCATCAAAAATGAGGTATTGGAGCTTGTCATGGGAGCTCTTAATAATCTTACCAAGAGAAGTCAGTTATACCGAAGTATGGAAGAACGTAAAATTACCCATGAAGAACACAAACTGATTCTGGACAGATTAAAGGCATGTGACGGAGAAGGCTTACGGGAGGCCGTTCTTGCCCATATTACCTGTGCCCGTTCCAGGATGGGAATTAAAAATTAACATATAGATTTTATCTGCCATAAGAGCAGCCTTACATCAGGGGAAAAAGGAATGATAAAGGAGAATTCCCCGGTACCCTGGAGGTTGCGCAGGATATTAAACCCATCCGGGAAATTGCCGGAGAAAAGCGGTTAGCAGAGTGATGTGCCGGAAAAAGAAGGAAGCGAAAAAGGATACCGCCCATTTATTGGGCGGTCCTTGTAATTTATGACAGGTGAGGCTGCCAGCAGCTCATTTAGATGGTTTGGCAATAAAAGCTGCTTTTTAACGGTGATAATATCTTTCAGAGGCCTCCGCATCGGCTCTTGTTTCATGGACAGTCCCTTTTGGATGCTGCGGCGGTGCATAAATGGAATATAGTTTAAGAGGAATACAACCGGTATTAATCAGATTATGCCATTTGCCTGCCGGAATGATCAAGGCAAAATCATCATAAATCATTTCCTGAAAGTCAAGATTGTCTTTACAATCTCCCATTTTGATCAATCCCTGTCCTTCTTCAATTCGGATAAATTGATCAAGGTGAGGGTGCATTTCCAAACCGATTTCTTCTCCGACCTTAATACTCATTAACGTAAGCTGTAAATGGTGTCCTGTCCATAAAGCTGTCCGGAAGGTATCGTTTTCTTTTGCCGCTTTATTAATGTTAATTACAAAGGGATCAGGGCCATAATCCTTTTGCTTATGAGGAAAATCATATTTTGGAGGACATTTCATCTCATGAATACCGGAGGGTGCGTTATAGGCAGGCTGATTATTATAATCTGTGCCGTATTTTGACGGCTCTTTGCAAATATGTTCCGGCATTGCCTGACAACCGTTTGCGGATATGTCAGAACGATTGCTTTGTCTGTTCATATTATTGGGACGTGAATATCTATTAAAGTTACGGTTACGATACATAGGTTAATTCCCTTCTTAGTCTTATAACAATATTATATTAGCTGCTTCCCTTAATGTGCTTTGAATTTATTCATTTATCATTTTTTTTGGTTTCTTTTTTACATCTGGAGAATTTCTCCGAATAAGAGTAAAATAGATTGCAGAGGAGCGTGATTGTTATGATTCTGTTAAAGGCAAACGTGGAATTAAAGACGATATTTCAAAAAATGATTAACACAATGGGGGAACGTTTACTATGGAAGGAAATATTTGTAATACATAATAATGACATTATTTTAATTGGAGAGGGCAGATCCTTATTCTTTAATTTTGATAACAGACGGGCTTTTAGCAGTATTGTAGAAATACCCGTTGAAGAGGAGAAGGCAGAAGCAATTGCACAAAACGAATTATTGGCCAATGCTCTGAATATGATTTTGTACGCCTTTGGAAAATGGGGAGGAATCAAAGGTCTTAAAGTAGAAACCAATTATGATCAGCTTAATAAACTGATGAACCATATTTTCAGGGAGATTGAAGTTGAGGCGCATCTTACAAGTGATAACTTCCGCTTTTTTAAAGAGAGCGTACGGATTACTTATGAGGAAGTCATTCAATTAATATTGGATGAATCAAAAAAGGGAGATGCTGAAGAAAATAATGAGAGCGATAATGGGAGCTCCGGGAAGGAAGAGGAGAAGGAGAATTTTTCTCTCGGCTTATGGCATAAAGTTCTTTGGAAATCCGAACATTTTTCTTTTAAATCGGAAGAGACGACAAAAACGGAAAATCATAATTCCCGTTTAGGGAATAATTTTTATATTACGCAGTATCAATGTCCTGTCTGCAAAGACAGACTGCATATGGTGGTCTATCCCACAGGAGAGGAATTCCGCATCGAAACGGATGAGGGAGGGGTTTATTTGGCCCGGGCATATGCCTGCCATAGGTGTAATCGGTTTTATACGCCGAAGCCTCACAGGCTGTTACTGGACGGAGAAGCCTATCATCTTAATTTTGAAGAAGATAAGCAGGCTTTTGAAGATTACCTGGAATTATTAGGAAGAAGGGGAAGGAGAACATCAAATTATAATTATAACGAATACGAATCAGAATACAATAGGGAAGACGGAGAAATTCCCCTGGGGCTTGAAGAGGCCGTAAATGATCTGGAGGCCATGTCTGAAGAAGGATTATTGGTGTTGAAGGAAAAAATGGATACGGGTTTTTACTCCCGGGCAGGTGTTGAAAGCTTTTATGGCAAAGTAAACAATCAGCTGGCGGGCAGAAAGCAGCATGGTAATGTGAAGGAAAAGGACCGGAAGACAAAAGAAAATCATCCGGAATCTGACGGTAACGAAGGAAGAGTCAAAAAAACGGAAAAAGATGAAGCTGCGGTAGAAAGCAGAGGCTCAGAAAAGATGCTGGTAAAAAGTAAAGGGATGGAAGAAGGCAGAGGGAGAGAAGAAAGCGGGGAGAGAGAAGAAGGCGGAGGAACAGAAAAAAGCGGAGA
>CAMJWQ010000130.1 GCA_946409475.1 uncultured Lachnospiraceae bacterium | reverse complement strand
TTCCGATACGTTTAGATTGTTTTCAAAGAAGCGGTTAACGGTTATTAAGGTTTCCTCATCTAAATTATCGGGAATATGGTCTCCAAAGATTTCTTTTATAAAAATTTCGCATAAATTTACAGGCAGCTGATAAATCAGACGCCCGATGCCCAGAGAATTATAAGCAATGGTATTTCTTTCATTATAGAAAATATTTCCCACATCAAGAGCCATTTTTGCTTCCTTATAAGACTTTGATATTTCTTTTATTTCTTTTACTATTGTTCCGTAGGCAACGCGAACCTTGCTCATCGCCTCACTGTTAAGCATATCTACAAGCATCTTAGCTGTCATTTCCAAATCTTCATAGGTTTCCGTTTCTTTCATTTCCTTCACTAAAATAATGTTTTTTTCATCAACAGCAGTAATAAAATGCCCGGAAATGGCAGCAAATAAGCCCTTTACCGTTTCCATCGCCAGATTATCTTTCTCATTCTTTGTCTCAATAATAAAAACAACTCTTAAAGCTTCAATCGGTATATGAAGCTTTTTTGCTCTGTTGTAAATATCTACCAGTAACAGATTATCTAAAATCAAATTTTGGAAAAAGTTGTTTTTATCAAATCTTTCCCGATAGGCTATGATTAGATTCTGAATTTGACAAACGGCTACTTTTCCCATAATATAAGCATCTTCATAAGAGCCCCTGGAAATTAAGATATATTCCAATTGGTCGCCGTCAAAGATCTTAAGAAGGTGATGCCCCTGGATTACCTGGCTTTCTGCCAATGAGCTTACAAAAGATTGAATGATATTATAATTGATATCCGTATTATCAAAGGTTGAAGCAATCGCTATTCCTTCCAAATCCATAATACAAAAATCCACTTTCGTAATCGCCTTTAATTCATCAATACTGTTCTGTAAAATCTGATTTGCTATCATGCCTTCACATCCTTTATCTTTTTTATATCATAAGATATATTTTTCCGTGTTTCAAGTTAAAAAATCTCTTCTGCAGCTCTTGTATGGTTTCATCCTAAAACATACGCCATTCTTCTATAGGATCAGGGTGTTAAACGCCCTATAGAGTAAAAAGAGGATATCTTAAAAGAAGGCTTTTAAGATATCCTCTTACTATACTCCGCCACTAATTTGTTATGGTATTCGTCGTTTCTTTATCAAATACGTGAACCTTTTCTATATCCAATGCAAATTTTACGCTATCGCCCGGTCTGGCTACCGTACGAGGATCCACTCTGGCAGTCATGGAATATTCATTAATATCAAAATATAAGTAAACCTCCGCACCTAACAATTCATAAACCTTAATCGTTGCTTCAAACACACTGTTCGGAGAAGATTCAATAAACATTTCCGAATCATACACATCTTCAGGCCGAATACCCATCACAACGGTTTTGCCTGCATAACCGCCGTCTATTAATTTTTTAGATTTTGCAGGAGGTAAGGGGATACTGATTCCGGCCGCTTTTAATACTACCATGTTTCCCTGAACATCGCAGGTCGCATCTAAGAAATTCATTTGGGGTGAGCCCATGAATCCGGCAACAAATAAATTGCAGGGCTTATCATATAAATTCTGCGGTGTATCCACCTGTTGGATAACGCCGTCCTTCATTACTACGATCCTGGTTCCCAAGGTCATGGCTTCCGTCTGGTCATGAGTAACGTATATGATGGTGGTTCCCAGTCTCTGATGTAATTTAGCAATTTCAATACGCATCTGTACTCTCAATTTAGCATCCAGGTTGGATAAAGGTTCATCCATTAAAAATACCTTTGGATTACGTACATAAGCACGTCCCATGGCCACACGCTGTCTTTGTCCACCGGATAATGCTTTGGGCCTGCGGTCTAACAGCTGGCTAAGATCCAACACTTTTGCAGCTTCCCTCACCATTTTATCAATTTCATCCTTTGGTACTTTTCTTAATTTTAATCCAAAAGCCATATTATCATATACTGTCATATGGGGATACAAGGCATAATTTTGAAATACCATTGCGATATCCCTGTCTTTCGGTTCCACATCATTTACTACCTTATCTCCTATTCTTAATTCTCCTGCAGTGATATCTTCGAGACCGGCAATCATACGAAGTGTCGTAGATTTACCGCATCCTGAAGGACCGACAAATATAATGAATTCCTTGTCTTCAATCTCAAGATTAAAGTCTTTTACCGCTTCAAATCCATTTGGATATACTTTCGTAATATTTTTCAATGATAAACTTGCCATTATGATTCCTCCTAATTATTTACCGTTTAACAACTGTTGATTAACTAAAGTATATCCCAAAAGCTTTTTGTCTTCCATACCACTATTATACAAAGATTTTTAATTCGCTTGTGATAAGTGCCTACGCAGGCGAAAATTTAAGACAAAGTATAGCATCTTGACGAAACTGCTATGAAATTTATAGGCATACTGCCTTTATATCATGGATTCCTTATCTTCGTTATAAAATGCCAGTTGATTCTTGCCTCTTTCCTTGGCTTTATAAAGAGCCTTATCCGCAGACTTATACAGCTCTTCGAAATCTGTTCCGTCCGAAGGAAAAACAGCGGCACCGATACTAGCTGTTACGGAGTATTTTACATATTCCCCCGTTTTAAAATTACGAAAGAAATCTTCCACTTTCTTTCCCTCTTTTTTAATCGTATCCAGGTCCGGCAAGTCTTTTAAAAATACTAAAAATTCATCTCCCCCGGTCCTGCCTACCACATCGGAAATCCGAAATTCACTTTTAAGCTTCAGGCCAAGATTATGTAATACCTCATCACCAAAGGCATGTCCCCTTGTATCGTTAATTTTTTTAAAATTATCAATATCCAAAATAAAAAGCAATGACTTATTATTGGCCCCTATGGATTTTGCATATTCCATGTATTCTTTTATGGCATTTTCCGTTGCTGCCTTATTTAACAGCTGTGTCAGCTCATCCGTCTCCGCCTTCGTAATTAATTTCATGCTTTCCAGGGCATATTTATTACGGCTTACAAAAGATAAGATGATAATAAAGCTTATATATATAATAAAACAGACTGCCAGCTTTACCAGTATCTGTTTGGTTATGATCCATTCCATATTTTCTATATTCTTAACGAAGTCATAATTTATAATATTGATAATATAGTAATTCGTATCGCCCAGGGGTGCATAACTAATATAGTTTTGTTCTTCCCCTGATTGGCAGCATACAATACCGGATTTTTTATTTTGAAAGCTTTCTTTCATTTTTTTGAGACTGCCTTTTGAAAAATCTGCCGCTTCCAGGATATCAAATATGGCAGCTCCCTTTTCAGCTTTCAGGTAAGTAATTTTAGCATTTTGCAATGTCTCGGTTATGACACCTTCTTTGTTCGTCAATAGCTGGAGAATATTAGTCCCATAAGGACCGTTTTCCGTAATGGAAGCAAATTGATTCAGCGGATAATATAAAATAATGGCTCCCATTGTTCTATCATTTTTTATAATCGGCTCGGCGATAACCAAACAGCTTTCAGAATTTTCCTTTGCATCAGATTCCGTTATCACTCTCCTCCCTTTCATAACCTCCGTAAAAAAATCCTCCTCCGTTAAAGACAGGACATTTCCCGAAACATCTATGGCTTCTCCGTCAGGGAATGCTATCAATGCCCGTTGAAAATGCAAACCAATTAAAATTTCCCGAATCAGTGCCAGAGTTTCGGCAGATCTTAAGTTTTTAACATCCGAAAGTATCCTGGCAGCCGGTTCTAAAATATTCGTTTGCTTATTTAGCTCACTGTTTAAATCATTGCTGTTTTTTTCTGCTTCATCCAGCAAATCCTGGAGGGTATCATTATGAATATTTTCGCGTTCTTCAATAGAGTAATTCAGAAAAAGTATGAAAATAATGCAAAAAAACAATACACTGGAAATAATGATATACTTTTCTATCATAAATTGTTTCAAATTACGCAACCCCCCCATTGCTTTATTTTAAATTACTTATTTTCATCCATATTAATATATTTGTCCAATACCTTTCGATAAATATAAGATGCCAAAAATGCCTCTAAGGAAAACCCTATCAGCAAAAGCACCGGTAACATATAGAGTAAATAAAAGATAAATAAAACAGATGGAATTATAAAAATCAACAGTAATAGAAATGTATAAGGCAAATTAGCTATGCTGATTAAAAAGGCATTTTTGACCGTATTGTATGTAGTATTGTAAAACCTCGCCAATACAGGAAATACATATAATAATGCCAGTAAGAAAAGAAAGAAAAAAACACATAATAAAACGAGTATGATGTTTGCTGCGGCAAAGGAAATATTAAAGATAATCCAAAAATCCACCGCAAATACAATCCCAATAAATAAAGCTGTCATCCATATTATCGTGGATTGTTTAAAATTATCCTTAAAAGCTTTAAAGAATCCTTTTATAATATAGGATTCTTCATCTTTTGTCATTTTCAAAGTTACCGTATATAAAGAAGTAATGGAAGCTCCTATTGTAACAATGGGCAAGCAGCATATAAGAAAAATCAGGTTCAATAATATTAAGTCCGCTATTCTGCTGAGAAATAGCATCACCTTACCGTCGGCATTAAAAAATCCATTCATTATAAACTCTCCAATTTATTATATTTTGTTAAAAACCATATTTTGTATAAATTATAACGAATGCAAAAAAGAAAATCAATAAATACCGTCAAACTTATCAATATTACAGCAATATTGTACAGTTATCATCGGTAAAATTCTTACATTGCATTGACACATTCTCTTTTTTATTATAAATTTTACATATAAACTTTAGGCGTTTATTGAAAGGAGACTATATGTTATTTATTGGTGTTGATTTAGGAACTTCTGCCGCTAAATTATTATTAATGAACGAAGAAGGCCGTATAGAGAAGATTGTATCAAAAGAATATCCCATTTATTTTCCCCAGCCCGGCTGGTCGGAGCAAAATCCCGCCGACTGGTATCAGGCCACCACGGAGGGAATAAAGGAGCTTATTGCCGGCAGTAATAAGGATGATATTGCCGGTATCAGCTTTGGCGGCCAAATGCATGGTTTAGTAGTACTGGATGAGGAAGACAATGTTATAAGACCCGCCATTTTATGGAACGACGGCAGGACCTATGAAGAATGTGATTATTTAAATAACGTGATTGGAAAAGAAGCCCTGTCCGCATATACGGCCAATATTTCATTTACAGGCTTTACCGCACCCAAAATACTTTGGATGAAAAATAAAGAGCCTGAAAATTTCGCAAAAATCAAAAAGATTATGCTTCCGAAAGATTATATTGCTTATATGCTGTCCGGTGTTCATTGCACGGATGTTTCCGATGCTTCCGGTATGCTTTTATTTGATGTAAAGAACAGATGCTGGTCGGATAAAATGATTGAAATCTGCGGCATTAAGAAGGAACAGCTGGCGGATATTTACGAAAGCTATGAAGCTGTCGGTACCATAAAAGAATCCGTTGCCGGGGAATTAGGCATTCCTCCCACCGTTAAAATTGTGGCAGGTGCCGGCGATAATGCGGCGGCTGCCGTAGGAACCGGTACGGTCGGTGACGGTATGTGCAATATTTCTCTCGGTACAAGCGGTACCATATTTATCTCCTCCGATAAATTCGGCGTTGACAAAAACAATGCCCTGCATGCTTTTGCCCATGCAAACGGTTATTATCATTTAATGGGCTGCATGCTCAGTGCTGCTTCCTGCAACAAATGGTGGATGGACGAAATTATCGGTACAACGGACTATAAAAATGAACAGGCAGCCATCACAAAGCTGGGAGAAAATCATGTTTTCTTCCTGCCCTACTTAATGGGGGAACGTTCGCCCCATAATAACCCCAATGCAAGAGCCACCTTTATCGGTATGACCATGGATACCACCAGGGCCGATATGACACAGGCCGTATTGGAAGGCGTGGCATTTGCCCTTCGTGATTCCTTTGAAGTGGCCAAATCCCTCGGTATTCAGATTGAGCGCACAAAAATAAGCGGCGGCGGTGCGAAAAGTCCATTATGGAAAAAAATAATAGCCAACGTATTAAATATTAAAGTGGATGTGATAGAAAGCGAAGAGGGTCCTGCTTATGGCGGTGCCATATTAGCGGCTGTTGCCTGCGGTGTATTTAAAAATGTGGAAGAAGCTGCCGATAAATTAATTAAGGTTGTGGACACCATATCTCCGGATCCGGAGCTGGCTGCCAAATACGATGCCAAATACCGGCAGTTTAGGGAAATCTATCCCACGGTGAAAGATTTATTTAATAAAATTATATAGAAGCTCCACTTTTCTTTTTAGAGCAGCAATCACTCCCCCATTCTCCTTTTCATTTTTGAGAAGAAGAAACAGGGGAGTATTTTAATTGCCATATCCGAAAGGATTGTATTTTTCAAGCATTTATTTACTTTAATTCATTATCTGCTTTAAGGTTACCTGATTTTTTAATGGTAAATTATTTTCCACTGCATAGGCATTTTCCAATGTAACCATGGCTATCGCCCGCATGGCCTCTTTTGTAAAAAATCCCATATGGGAAGTGATTAAAGCATTGGGTAAGGTAGCGAGCCTGGCTAAATTAGAATCCTTCATGATTTCATTGGATTTATCCTCATAAAATATACCTTCTTCCTCCTCATAAACATCCAATCCCACTCCCCCGATTTTTTCCGACAATAATCCCTTTAATAACGCTTCCGTTTCAATCAGCTCTCCTCTCGAAGTATTGATAAGGATAACGTCTTCCTTCATAATGCTTACGCTCTCTTCATTTATCAAATGCTTTGTCTTTTCCGTAAGGGGACAGTGAAGGGAAATCACATCCGATTTCTTTACCAACTCCTCAATGGATACATACTCAATTTCCAGGTTTTTATCAGGATAGGGATCATAAGCCAGAATACGCATTTGAAATCCCTTTAATATCTTAATCATTGCCTGACCTATCTTACCTGTTCCGATGATGCCTGCTGTTTTATGATGTAGATCTCTTCCCATGAGCCCGTTTATACTCATATTAAAATCTCTTGTCCGTATATAGGCTCTATGGGTAAAACGGTTAACCGTCTGCAAAAGCGCAACTGCATGCTCCGCCACTGCTTCAGGTGAATAGCTGGGAACCCGCAGTACAATCACTTTCCCCTCCGCAGCTTTAATATCCACATGGTTAAACCCTGCACTTCTTAGTAAGAGCACTTTTACTCCCATATCATATAATTGCTCAATCATAAATGCCGTTATGGTGTCATTTACAAAAACACAAACAGCATCATGATTGTTTGCCAGTGTAATTGTCTCCTCATTGCAAGGCATATCCAAGAAATGAATATCAAATCCGTATTCTTTACCCAATGGTTCAAACCAGATCTTATCATAAGGTTTCGTACTGTAAAATGCAATTCTCATTTATATTCCCGCCTTTTTCATTTTTTCAAAGGTTAACATCACTTTTAATTTTAATGACTATTGTTAGTATTGCTAGGTTTTTAGAAATTATAAGTTATATTGAGTCACTCCGGCGACATCTTCCACATGCATTCGTGCTCATTCCTCACGGAAGACTTTTTTATGTAAGGATCTTCCGGAGGAATTTTATCAATAGTTTTTTAATCCACACTTCCGCAAGGGAAGTGACTCATTATACTGTGTTTGATCAATACGATTATTTAACTTCAATCCACACTTCCGCAAGGGAAGTGACGAGTACGATGAGCATAACAGGCCCGTAAGGTGCTTACTTCAATCCACACTTCCGCAAGGGAAGTGACTATTTTCACCATATCATCTATCTTTTCTTTTAATACTTCAATCCACACTTCCGCAAGGGAAGTGACTATTTGTTGTGTTTATTGTACTAAAGATAGTACGACTTCAATCCACACTTCCGCAAGGGAAGTGACCTATATGCAATAGGAATTGTGGCGGACTGGATAAACTTCAATCCACACTTCCGCAAGGGAAGTGACAAATATTGCCAACATATTCATTCAGTCCTTAGAAACTTCAATCCACACTTCCGCAAGGGAAGTGACTCAATAAGTAATAGCATAAAAAAACCTAAGATAAACTTCAATCCACACTTCCGCAAGGGAAGTGACGCAGCTCCAGGCGGCACAGGAAAAAGCAAAGGAAACTTCAATCCACACTTCCGCAAGGGAAGTGACGCCACTGATGATGTGGTGATTACCGGGATAAGGGTACTTCAATCCACACTTCCGCAAGGGAAGTGACCGGAGTCACAACCAACTTTGTGGGGAAAGGTAAAACTTCAATCCACACTTCCGCAAGGGAAGTGACCATATCAAGGGCAGTATTGGGAAAAGGCAAATGGGACTTCAATCCACACTTCCGCAAGGGAAGTGACAGTATTGTGAAAGCAACGGTATTAAAAGATATTGACTTCAATCCACACTTCCGCAAGGGAAGTGACTTTTAATGAGTGAGACAACAACTAAAACTAAAAAACTTCAATCCACACTTCCGCAAGGGAAGTGACCCTCTCTAAATCATAAAATCCACTTTCCAGGGTGACTTCAATCCACACTTCCGCAAGGGAAGTGACAATAATCTAAACAGCTCCATGAGTCACCTCCTCAACTTCAATCCACACTTCCGCAAGGGAAGTGACAGCAAAATTTCACAAATATTAAAAATAAAAAAGCTAAAAAAATATATCATGC
>CAMJWQ010000129.1 GCA_946409475.1 uncultured Lachnospiraceae bacterium | reverse complement strand
ATTCATATCATTATTTATTGGACATAGCCATTATATTATTAAGCACCAAATTACTTGGTTTAATCACCAGAAAATTTCAAATGCCCCAAGTAGTTGGTGCTTTATTAGGAGGACTTATACTGGGTCCCGCCGTTTTAGGCTTAATCAAAGAAACCAGCCTTATTCAACAGGTTTCTGAAATAGGTGTAATCATTTTAATGTTTTCAGCCGGCTTGGAAACGGATGTAAAGGAATTAAAAAATTGTGGTAAGGCTTCCTTCATTATCGCCGTTCTTGGTGTGATCGTACCTCTTCTCGGAGGCTTCGGAATCAGTATTTTATTCAACAGACCGAGCGTTATAGCTGCTGCTCCGGCAGATGCCAGCTTATTCCTGCAAAATGTTTTCATCGGAGTTATCCTTACGGCTACCTCTGTAAGTATCACGGTTGAAACCTTAAAGGAATTGGGAAAATTAAATACAAGGGCCGGTAATGCCATACTGGGTGCTGCCATTATTGATGATATTCTGGGAATTGTTGCACTTACCATTATAACCAGCTTAGCAGATTCCTCCGTAAATATTGTTATTGTCCTGTTAAAAATAGTCGGATTTTTTGTTTGCTGTATACCTGTCGGCTACCTTTTCTATAAATTCTTTAAAAAATGGACGGAAAGCTTTAAAAAGGATTTGCGGCGTTTTGTCATTATCGCATTTGTTTTTTGTTTATTAATGTCCTATGGGGCAGAAGAATTCTTCGGTGTTGCAGATATTACCGGTGCTTATATAGCCGGACTGCTGATTTCCAATACCCAAAGGACAAAATATATAGCCTCCCGTTTTAATACGCTGTCCTATATGTTCTTATCCCCTATATTTTTTGCAAGCATCGGTTTAAAGGTGGAATTACCCTCCATGTCCGCCAACATTATATTATTTGCTGTTGTTATGGTAATCGTTGCCTGCATAACAAAGGTCATCGGCTGCGGTCTTGGTGCTAAATTATGTCATTATACAAATACGGAAGCAATACAAATTGGTTCCGGTATGATTTCCAGAGGTGAAGTGGCCTTAATAGTCGCCAGTAAGGGAGATGCCATGGGCCTTATGTCTCCCACCTTTTTGGGTCCCGTTGTCATTGTAGTCGTAGCCACCACGATTCTGGCTCCGATTTTCTTAAAGCTGTCCTTTAAGTCTAAAAAAAGTGTTGACAGGGAAGAGCCGAATCAATTGGCAAGCGGCTATGAAGAATTATTCTCCTATCAGCAGAATAACAATAACAATCATACTAATAATTAAAATTTTGGAGCATCTATCAATGAATCATAGATGCTCCGCTTTTTACATTTCCCTTATTAATTTTTATTTATAAAGAATCCTAATTTCCTTACATGACCGGAATTTGATTATTTACATTAACTTTAAATCTTTTAATTTTTGATATAAGGCTGCGATAGGGAGTCCTACCACATTATTGTAATCACCCTTAATTTTTTTTATATATAAAGCTCCTTTACCTTGTATTCCGTAAGCTCCTGCTTTATCCAACGGTTCTTTCGTATCCACATAGAATCTGATCTCCTCTTCCGACATCGGATACATATACACATCCGTTCTCTCAAAAAAGGTCTCATGGTGATACTCTTCTCCATTTTTCCGTATAATCGCCACACCGGTAAATACCTGATGAATATTTCCCTGTAATTCCCTTAGCATCTCACAGGCCTCATTAGGATTTTGCGGCTTGCCCATTATTTTATTCCCAATACTTACAACCGTATCCGCACCGATTATAATGCTGTCGTCCTCTGCCTGTCCGGCTATGTCCATTGCCTTTTGGTACGATAACTCTTTTACGGCGGCCGATGGCTCGTCCTCCGTAATGATTTCATCCTTTTGACTGGGTATTACGGAAAAAGATAATCCCATTTGCTCCAGTAATTCTTTTCTTCTGGGGGAGGCAGAAGCCAGTATAAGGTTTTTCATGATAGTTTCATCCTTTTTTCCTTAGATTTCATAGCTTATATTCCGATAAGATCATCTCCGGTTTATCGGCATTTTGAGCAGCAATCATTTCTTCATTCGTAACAAAGTGTAAAACCGCGTCAATTACTGCCATTTCATTTAATCTGGAATGGCTTTTATAATGGTCAAAGGGATCCTTTTTATCCGATAACAGCAGGCAGTCTGTCAGCCCGGATGCAGGTGAAAACTCAGAGCCAACAACTGCTATAATCTTCATCTTCTTCTCTTTTGCCAATTCCATTGCCTGAATTACCTGCTTTGACGAACCTGATTGAGAAATGGCAAATAGGATATCCTTTTCTTTTCCCAGATTAATATAATTCATCGTGTATTCGGGAATCAAATGATAAGTGCAGTTAATTCCCAGCCTGCCCAATCTGAATCCCATATATTGAGCAATAGAGCTGGTATTTCCTACCGCTGCTATATGTACACAGTTACAGGTCCGTATTAAATTAACACACTCTCTCATTTTGTCTTCCGCTAAATTTTTTGCTATTTCCTCCATACGCAGTTCGAAGCTTTGAAACAAGCCGCTGATGGTGGATTCTACCTTGCCGTTATTTTCATGATTCATCCCTTCCCGTCCCAAATCCCTGGCCAGACTGATTCTTAATTGATAATATCCCTGAAAACCCATATGCTTACATAATCTAATTACGGTAGAATCGCTTACTCCACTTAAATTCGCTAATTCCGATACATTTGCATTAACTGCTTTTTCCGGATAATTTATGATAAGATCCGCTACCTTCTGCTCAGCTTGAAAAAATTGATCATACATCTCCCTGATAATATCTATTGTGGCTTTCTCCATCCGTTACCCCCCTGTTAATTATCTCCTTGTAAACAGTAAGCTCTGCTTTCTTTTTTTAAAAACAAATCTGTACACCACCCATAAAAGAATCCCCTAATCCTATGGTATACCTTGGCTTGTCTATATATTTCGTGGGGACCAGAATTGCCTCACCTGCATATTTGCTTTGCCGCAGCTCCTTTACATACAAAAGTCCCTTTTCACTTAGCGGGATATCCAATATTTCCCGGACCTCTGTTTTTGATCCGTACCATCCATTCACTGCCTTCGCAGTCGCTAATAAATTGCCATAGATTAGTCCTGTCTCCATATCCGCATTCAGATGGTCTCCCACATACATGGAATAATCCTTTGTATGAACAATAACACCTTTTTTTACTTTAAAAAATGTCCGTAAGAACTTAACACCTTCCACACAGGATAGAATAGAATCCGGATTTATAGGAAAGCTATACATTTTCAATGAATACTCCAGCTCCTCTTCATTTAAACTGATGATATCACAGGAAGAATAAATTGTCTCAATGCAGGCTTTTCTAATTTCCTTATTATGATAATGTGCATCTTCAAAATATACGATACCATTCGGATTATTTTCTTTATATATTTTTACATGTTTTTTAATATATTGCAATCTTTCCATAAGAATCTCTTTTTCCTGAATGGAATTAAAGCTGGAGAGTACGTTACTTCCGATTTTTTGTGCATTCTTTTCAACATATTGAAAATAGGCATCAGAAAAGGGAACCTTTCCATTTACGGTTATCTTTGTTAAGATAACACGGTTTGAAACAGGTATCGCTATCCTTTGATCCTTTAAAAGGATAAGATCTCCCTTTTTGAACTGAACAATACAATGTACCTCCTGTTCCTTCGTTTGCTTCACGTATTTTGCAGGTATTCTCTCTCCATTCTGTGCGACAGTATAGATGAAGGGCGTCTGCAGCATATCACATACCTCTTTCGAATCATCGGTAAGATGTACGACAGAAGGACACCCTACTTCCGATAAGGCCAGCGCAGCCTGAACCGCGGTTCCTCCCATACCGTTCTTCACCATAAAATTATTTTTTATAAGGTCAATATCTTCGATATCTGCCTCTCCGCCTATACCATTGGCTGCATAATATACTAACGTATGCAGCAGCTCTTTTATCGTTTTAATCATATTAGGAGGTTTCATATCTGTTAATTTTTCATTCGGAACATGCTTTTCTAACAGGTTATTCAGAGCTCTGGCATTAAAATCGCATAATAAATCCAAATTACTGGTATATCCCATTGCGGGATATCTTTCCTTTTCCACATGCTCCTTTATCACGGTATCCATCTTTTTAAATGCTTCCCTATATTTTTTTTCCAGACTCATTTTATTATTCCTAATCCGGCCGGCTTTTCCATTATATAAGCTAAGCCGGTAAATTACTTTCCTTCCCCCTGGTTATCAGGTAATCTTGCTTTTTCCATGTTGACACACATGATTTCACTTGCTTGTAAGGGTGAAATCCCAATGTTAGTGCGAAAAATTTGTTTTTTCAACCTAACTTCCTGTTTTTATACAGCTTGTTTTAGTATTACAATCACATATTCCTTGCATTCATAAATCTAACTGTTATAATGATACGTAAGAAAAAACATTGCAGTGAACCAAAGAATTTAAGGAGATATTTATGAGCAGCGCCAAAGAGAGACATGCAACCATATTAAAACTGTTAAAAGAAAGCGGTAAAGTTGATGCACAGAAATTAACGGATATTTTACATACATCCCGCGAAACCGTGCGGCGCGACTTAAATATACTTTCCAAGGAAGGTCACTTAATTAAAACACATGGCGGTGCCATCTCTCCCGAATATACCTCCCTTAGTCTGTTCACACCTATTAAAGTCAGAGAATTTTCCAACCAGCGTGAAAAACAGGCTTTATGTCAATATGCGGCAAAAGCAGTTAAAGAATATGATATGATTTTTATAGATAACAGTACAACGGCATCTCATATCATTAACTATATTCCAAAGCAATATACGCTAACCTTTATCGTCAACTCATTAAGCTTATTAAACGTTCTTTCTCTCATGCAAATTCCTCATTGGACAATTATAAGCCTTGGCGGAATTTTAAACTACGGAACCTCTTCAACAAACCGGTATTTAGCCATTACAAATCTGCGCCAGTTTCAACCAAATATTGCCTTTATGTCCTGTCATGGCATTGGAGAAAATTTTATCGTAACAGATACCGGTATTGATGATGTGGAAATCAAGCAATATATTATCCAGGAATGCAGAAAGTCCTATCTGCTCGCCGATGCATCTAAATTGCCCAGAGCAGGTGTTGTTAAAATTGCGGATGCTGCCGTATTTGAAAGTATTATCACAAGTGATCTTATTGATTCTTCTTTCTTAAGCCAGCTTAACTCCCATGGCTGTAAAATTCATCTGGTCCCTGCAAAGCAGTAAATCATTAAATATAAGTACCTTTACCTCTGCTATTTATATAGAGAGGCTTTTCCGTCTGCTTTAAATAATCTGATTTTGTGTCCGGCAACCTCTTTCATTGCCGCAATACAGGGGGGCTGAATGGAGCCCGGTTCCCTCAAGCTTCTGTCCATAAGGACTTCCCGTTCCTTATTGTAATAAGCCACCTTTATGTCACTGGAGATATTAATCTTATTTACACCCAGAGTGACGGCTTCCCCTATTTCCTTATCCGGATTATTAGAACCTCCATGCAATACAAGCGGAATACTGACCTTTGCTTTTATTTCCTTTAAAAGCTCCAATTTAAGCTGCGGAATAAATCCTTCCGGATAAATGCCATGTGCGGTCCCGATAGCGATGGCCAGGGTATCCACGCCTGTTTCCTTTACAAAAGTAACAGCGTCGTCCGGCTTCGTATAAATAATGGAACCGGCTCCGGCCTCCGCCTCAGAATCGGTAGACCCTATTGTCCCAAGCTCTCCTTCTACGGAAACATTTACCGCATGTGCAATGGCAGCTACCCTTTTACATATAGCGATATTATCTTCAAAGGGTAAGGAGGAACCGTCAATCATAACAGAGGTATATCCTGTCTGAATTGCTAAAATGACCTGTTCTATACTGGCACCATGATCTAAATGAATGCACACGGGAACAGATGCCTTATGTGCTTTTTCAATCACTGCCTTTACCATTTCCACACCGACATGCTCCAATTCGTCGGGATGAATGGCGATAATAACAGGTGATTCCATTTCTTCACAGATTTCAAAAATCCCATTGCACATTGCATAATCACAAATGTTAAATGCGGGAACGGCAAAATAGTTCTTGTTTGCCGTATCTAAAAGCTCCTTCATATTTGTTAACATTGTATAAAACCTCCTAATAGTAAAATATATTATAATTATTTAATAATTACCTGCATAATGAGTACCCTTATCCGGCTAACTTTTTACGGATCCTGCAGTCATTCCGGCAATAAAGTACCTCTGGAAAAATAAGAACAGTAAAAGTATCGGTAAAGATCCGAGTACACTCATCGCCATCATTTGATTCCATTCATATGCATGCTGGCCCATTAATAAATTAATTCCAATGGGAACGGTCCGCATATCGTTTGTCTTTGTTAAGGTAAGGGCAAACAGGTATTCATTCCATGCCTGCATAAAGGTGTACATACCAACAGATACCAGACCCGGTACCGCTATTGGCACTAAGATAGACCAAAGAGCCTTAAATCTGCTTCCTCCGTCAATCATAACCGCTTCGTCCAGATCCTTCGGCAGGGTATTAAAATATCCTGTTGTCATTAAGATTGCATAGGGAAGAGTAAATAGCATATATGTTAGAATCAATGCGCCATATGTATTAAACAGCTTTAACGTTACCATTAAGCTTAAATATGGTATCAGTAACGTAATTGGCGGTACTGCCTGAACACTGATTATAATCGTATTAATAACACTTTTGCCGGGAAAATCAAACCTGCTGAAGCTGTAAGACGCTAAAATGCTTATTACTAATGTAAATAAAACCACAATCATTGAAATACAATAACTATTAATAAAAAAACGGATCTGTTCAGGATTTTTAAATATTTCCATATATGCATGCAAACTAAAGTTTGCTGAGATCCACGTAGGCGGCCATGCAAATATTTCCGCATTGGGTTTAAATGAGCTTAAAATCATCCATAATACCGGAAAGCCTGCAAAAAGTGCTCCTATTATAAGCAAAGCCATGATTATTATCTGCACATATCTTTTCTTTTTCCCTATCATGTCAATCCCTCGCTTTCTGGTGGCGTACATAGAAAACAGCAATGATTGTGCAAATGACCAATACGATAACGGCACTGGTCGATGCTAAGGAATACTGATAGCTGCTGAAGCCCTGTTTGTAAATATAGGTACTTAGGGTCTCCGTCGCCTTTATCGGTCCTCCCCCCGTAGTCATCCATATTAAGGCGAATTGCTGTATTGTCCAAACAAAATCCAGCATAATAAGACTTATTAATATAGGCTTTAATTGAGGAATTGTTATTTTTAAATATGTTTGAACAGCCCCGGCACCATCTAATGCCGATGCCTCATATAAATCTGTAGAAATACCCTGGAGTCCGGCAAGTATACTAATCATATAAAAGGGGTAACCTGACCATATATTTATTAATGTAACCGCGGCCAACGCGAATTTTCTGGAGCTTAGCCACTCAATATGCTGAGAGGTTATATGAAAAACATCCAGTAAATAATTAATGATCCCATTGGGATTCAGCATCATTTTCCAAAGAATAGCTATTACGGAAGCGGTAAACATCCAGGGCAATATATAAATAACCCTAAAAAACGCCTTCGATCTTGCACCTAAATACCTGGTATTCAATAGCATGGCGAACAGCATCCCTATCAGTAAATGAGCTATCACGCTTATACCCACAAATACTAATGTATTTTTAATTGCTGTTATGAAATCTTTATCGGTAACTACCTCCATATAATTACGAATGCCGACAAAAACCGGGTTTTTATTAATGATCACATTATCATAAAAGGAATACCGGATTACCATAATAATGGGGATTACCAGTAAAATTACCAGTAATATAATAGTTGGTGATAAGTAGACATAGGGTGTAATATTTCTTTTCCATATACGCCATTTTTGCGGAGCTGCCGGTTTTATATTATTATTTAACACCTATAAACCTCCAGTTCTATTTGTAAGCTGCGCAAATACCTGCGCAGCCTTATTATTGGTTAAATCCATATCTCTCATTATTCAAATGCGGGCAGCCACTCCTCTTGGGTTGCCGCAAGCATACTGTCCGCATCTTCGATATCCCCGTCAAAGTATAACTGTAATTGTTCGTCAAGAGATCTCATTAAATCCTGAGATACGGGAATACCGGTGAACTCGTTAACAGCGTAACAGCTCTGGTATAATTCATATGCTTCTACAAAAAGAGGGTCAGCTTCCGAATAATCAGGATCTGCAGTAGAATTTCCGGGGAAAGCATTCGCTGCCACAGCAATTTTTGCATTTACTTCAGGACTTAATAAATATTCAATAAATTGCATCGCTTCTTTTTGATACCCGGAATTGGATGCGATACCGATACCCCAGTTAGCAACGCACATGCCGCTTTCACCGGTATAGCCATCCTTTACGGGTACGGTAAGGAATTTTATATTCATATCCGGGTTCCCTTCCTTAATAGTAGCTAAATGTGCCAGAGAATCCGTTTGAAATGCCACACGTCCATTCGTAAATTCCTCCACCTGGTCTGCTTCCGTCATAGCATATGCCCCGGGAGTAACCACTCCTGCATCAAATAAAGCTTTGACATAATCAACCACTTCCGTCATATCACTGTTATTTGTTAAGTT
>CAMJWQ010000128.1 GCA_946409475.1 uncultured Lachnospiraceae bacterium | reverse complement strand
TGAATATCAGGGAAATGTGTAATTTTTTTAAGTCGTAGAAGGTTTATGTTGTTCCCATAAATCAAAAAAAGCCCGTCCTTTTCTGTTTAAAGGACGGGCTTTTAAACTTCTAAAGCAAAATTATTTCCCCAACTGCAAATTGTATACTCATTAACGTCAGCACTAAAAGATCTGCTAAAAATAAAATTACTCCTGATAAGATGATAAAATCCTGGCTTTTTTGTAACATCTTCCATTTTTTTATCTAATAATTAAATATTAATTTTTTCTTATAAATTTTTTAATAAAAATTAGCCGTTACGGTTGCAACTACGCAATTTAAAGTTGCAACCGTTCTATTTTTATTTTTTAATGTAATAGAGTGTTTCTTATCTTCTAAAAACTTAAGAGCGGAACTATTATTATTCTTCTGCCCGATAAGCCTCTACTGCCGCCGCAAAGGCTTCCGACACCCGTAGGCCCACCAGGGGCAGTCCTACTAAAACAGCACTTTTCACCTCTTCCAGGGTGGCTCCGTGTTCTTTAGCCTGCTTTACATGAAAATCCAGGCCCTTTATCATTTGTAATGCGGCTAAAACCGAGATATAAGCCAGCTCCTGCGTCTTAGCATCCAGGGCACTGGCCTCAGACAGCTTTGAAACGGTCCCCATAAAGGCCTGTCCTACTCCGTTGGATTCCTCCATAAACATCATAAAATCATTCGTTACTTTTTTCATTTCCATTCTCCTTTTCCATTTTGTTGTATATTTCTTTACATAATTAAAGATGCATGAAAAAGAAGAAAGATACGGGGATAAGGAAATTTTTCGAAAACAAAACAAAAATGAATGATCTCCTATTTCTGCGAAAATCCTAAAGAATATTCATTTTCAAGTAAATAAGACTGTATACCCTTGTAATCTCCATTATCATACAGGTCATATACATGTTCCAGCGGTTCCCCCTGCAGAGATTCTCCCCGCTTATTATATAATTCCAGATTCCCGCTTGCAAAACCCCGGTCAGCAAACTCTATGAATTCTTTACTTCCCCACACACTGTGATTTGCAGACAGGCATGTCAGACAAATCAAAAAAGCTGCCGTTAGTAATAAGGTAATGAGCTTCCCTTTTTTTTTCATCATTATAGAAAAAATCCTTTCTCATTCGCCCAATATATTCTCGATCTTCCGGTACCACTCCTCATCCGGCTTTTTATCCGGCATATTTTTATAGAGATAAGCGATTTTCCTCCGAATTTCAGAGCTGTACTGATAGCTTTTACTTTTATAGTTTAACAGCTCCATGGCATGTCTTGTTCTTTTTTGCAGCTCATTTCTGTCCCCGGAGAATTTGAGCCATGCTTTACAGCGGCAGGGATTTTTACTGTTAATGATACCACAGTGACCGGCAAAAAAAGAGTCGATATTCATACGCGCCCGGTACAGCAGTCCCTTGGCGGCGGGTATGGAGGTTTGCAATATACCTGCCACCTCTTCTATCTTCATTCCATACATATCCGTCAGGGAAAATACGATTCTCTGCTGCAGCGTCAGCCTGCGGACCATGGCATAAAAGCAGCCGTTTTGCAGCTCTTTTATTTCCTCCTCAACAATTACTTCTTCTTCAGGGGCGGGAAAAATTTCTTGTAATAGCATGCCCTCCTGCTCCAACACGGTGAATTCATCTGTTAATTCTTCCTTATGCTTATTTTTTTGACGCATTTTCATCAGAAATTGGTGATAGCAGATTTTTGCCAGCCAGCTCCTGACTGCCTCTTCCGATTGTAAGCTATCTAAATTCCTCCATGCATTAATAAAGGTCTCCTGTGCCAAATCCTCTGCATCTATGGGATGGCAGGCTAATTTATAGGCATAGTTATAAATAAATGCACCATACTTTTCAATAAGCGATTCCATACTTAACATGACTTTCTCCTATATAGCTTTATATTGTTTTATATCTTTTTAATCTGCAATCATTTCCTTTATTATTTCCTGAATATGTATCTGGGTGGTATTTAATATGTTAATATCCATATCTTCTGGTTTAATCATAAGGGGGAGCTCCGTGCAGCCTAATACCAGACCGTCCGCATTATGGTTTTTTATCAGCTTCGCTGCAATTCCTATCATCTTTTCCTTTTCCTCCGGCAATACAATACCGTCCTCCAGATTAGGAAAAATAATGTTCTGTATGACCATTTGCTCTTCACTTTCCGGAACAAATGCTTCAATACCGGAATTTTTTAACGGCTTCACATATAAACCGTTTTTCATGGTATATAAGGTTCCTAATACAACTACCTTTTTGCATCCAAGACTCTTGGCATGTTTACAGGTCGCCTCCACAATACTGATCAAAGGTATGGGAGACAGCTTTTTTAATTCTTCAAATACGATGTGAGGTGTATTAGACGCCATAACGGCAAAATCTGCCCCCGCAGCCGTCAAATACTTAACAGACTTCATTAAAAAAGAAACCAGCTGCTCCCTCTTGTTTTCCGCCACATAGCTTAATACCTCCGTCATATTAACACTGTCAATAACAAGGGAGGGATACTCATTTGTCTTCATGATTTTCCGATATCCGCTGATAATATCCTGATAATAATCAAGAGTAGATGCAGGTCCCAATCCTCCGATAATTCCTGCCTTTTTCATAATTTTCCTCATTCCTCTCTCTCAAACGGCAATTTAAACATTTTACCTATATATTTCATTATATATTATCTTATCACATCTTCACAGATTTTCCAGTAAAATACAAATAAACCCTGCCGTATCTATTTCATATGAAACATAAACAGCAGGGCGTCATTTTATTTTTACTCCTGAATCATCTTACCGGGCTCTATTTAAATCTTTATACATTTTACTATAATAAATTTAAAAAACACTATATTCCTTGTAAAATATAGTGTTTCTGCCGTCATGCCTCTTTTAAATTCATTATTTTCATCCGCCGGTCTTTCATTTGCGTATGCAAAGTTCTCTCAAAAAAACTCTTCCGTTATATCTGTCTTTTATTAAATAAAATAACGCCTCCCCATATACCTGCCATAATAATACAGAAGCAAGACACCATAGGCCATGTCCAGTCAGACAGAACCGACTCATTGGTAAGCAGCATAAGATTATCCGATGCCAGTTTTATAGGATTTATTTTTTTCACCTTTGGTATTAGGTCTAACAGAAACAGAACAGCAACAAACCCGCCGGTAAAGAGAAGGCACCCATAACTGCTTTTACATAAAACACCTGCAAAGATCAGAACCGCCAAAAGAAGCAGGCCAAAGGCCCATAAAAACAAAGCGGCCGGAAAAATATGGGAAACACTTTCCTGCGTCCATAGTAATGAAGTGTATAAAAAAGTAATACCGTAGCATAACCAGTAGCTTGCCGACCATAATAGTGAGGAAAACAAATATTTGGATACTATTACCGTCTTTCGGGGCAGTCCCTTTGTCAGTATATTAATTAAAGTTCCCTTTGAAAATTCTCCGGACAGCATTGGGCTGAATAAAATTACCAATACAAGCAAGCCCATTTGAGGTATATTTTTATAAAATTGTGACCAGGAGTCTATGGCAGTTGGTTCTGCAAGGCTCATTTCCATTCCTTTTGGTAATGCAGCCTCCACAATCTTTGGCATCAGCTTGGCAAAAAGAGGATTCATCATCCCAAAGAGTAAAAAAACTGCCAGCAAAATAAATAATTTATATGTGCGTACGGACTCTAATAATTCTTTTTTGGTAAAGGCTGCAAAACCCCTCATTTTAACACGCATGGTTTCACCTGCCTGCAAGGGTGAAATCACAGTGCTCGGACAAAAAACCTGTTTTTTCAATCTACTTTCCTTCCTTTCTCCGAATATTACTTCTTAAGTACTTAAGCAAAACGGTTAACCACACGTCAAATGACAAAGATTTAACTTACTGCCGCCAGAAACAGACTTTCCAGGGTGGGTTCCAGCACCTCAAACTTTACCGGGACAATATTTAATATGGCCAGCTCCGTTAAAATGGCAGAAGCAGCCTCCTGAAGATCGGAAGCTTGAATGATTACATCCAATCCCTGTTCCTCCGCATTCTTTAATAATATTTGCAGTGACTCTGCCGATAATACTCTTTTTTTATCCTCCGGAGCTGCAAATGTGAGCAACAGGGCATTTTGCTTTCTTTGTGCTCTTATTTCCGCCAAGGTACCGTTCATAACCAGGCTTCCCTTATGCAGGATAGCTACATGGTCGCAGATACGCTCGACATCAGATAGAATGTGGGTGGAAAAGATTACGGTAGTTTTTCCCCTTACCTCCGTTAGCATATCCAGTATTTCTTTTCTGCCCATAGGATCCAGGGCAGACGTAGGCTCATCACAGATAAGCAGCTTAGGCTCGTGGAGCAGGGCCTGGGCAATCCCCAGTCTCTGCTTCATCCCCCTTGAAAACCCGGCTATTTTTTTGTCAGCCTTTTCAAGGCCCGCCACAGATAAGAGTTCCTCACTTTTTCTTTTAATTTCTTTTGCGGACATTCCGGCTATTTCACCGCAAAGCTGCAGATATTCAAAGGGCTTCATAAAACCGTAAAATTCCGGCACATCCGGTAAATAGCCTATGAACCGGTTTGTTTTCGTCTGCCCGTACCGCACTGTTTCCCCATTTACCGTAATTTTCCCCCTGTCGGGGCAAAGGAGTCCCAGTATCATCTTCATCATTGTCGTCTTTCCTGCCCCGTTTTGCCCGAGAAATCCAAAAACAGAATGCTCAGGAACCGTGAAGCTGATATCCCTGATTACCTGATGGTCATCAAAGGTCTTGGCAATATGGCTGATTTGTAACATATCCATAGTTATTCCTCTCCTTTTCCAAACACGAAGTAGCAAATAGGTCCTAAAATCTGAAAAAAAAGCACAATAATAATCCATAACGCTTTATTGCCAAAACGAAATTCAGAATGCTTAATTACATGAATAAGTGCTGTAATGGCAAGACCAAATTCCAGAATCAAATAAGGTATCAAAAATGGTATATAAGGCATAATCTCCTTCATAATATCCTCCTCTTAAAAGATTATAAAATCCGTCCCCCGGATTCGTTTCACCAGGGCAATTGCTTACTCCGCCGTTAAATTCGTTAGCTTTTCAACCATGCTTTTAAATCTGGGGTTATCAGAAAAAACAGTAAAGGATGGATTTTGTGTTACAGACTGGTACATACTTTCTTTTATTGTTTTATCTTCACGGGGTCCTTTGTTACCCAAATCAAATTCAGTAAAC
Source organism: uncultured Lachnospiraceae bacterium (assembly GCA_946409475.1). Classification (GTDB taxonomy): domain Bacteria; phylum Bacillota; class Clostridia; order Lachnospirales; family Lachnospiraceae; genus CAMJWQ01. The sequence continues at coordinate 3,447 of CAMJWQ010000128.1, read as the reverse complement.
CAATCCTCCAGTAAATCAAAAAAAGAATCACCGTGGAGTGTATAAGGGAAAATATCTCCCATACAGAGCTCCGTGTACTTTTGAAGCATATCCAATGCTTTATTTTCTTTTCCCTGCATAACATATCCGTTAGCTGCCGTCAGATAGTAAGGCATCATAACCCCTGGATGCAATTTGTCTAATGCAAAGGCTTGTGCAACCGCATTGGTTCTTTTTATCATTTCTTCGTAACATTCCGGCTCTCCTATATATAACATCAGAAAAGACGGCACTGTCCCCAAAAATCCTATGATATCCTGATAGATGCCGATTTGCACGACCTCTTTCGCCTTCATGATATTTCCGGACATTTGATAAGCGTTGGCCAGCTGGAGACTGCCTCCTATGACAGGCTTTACGGAGGAGCCTAATAATGCAAATACTTCCTCCGGCTTTTGTAACAAGACCTGTACCATAGCTTCTATGACATTTGCCTGTCCGGATAACCAGACATCCCTGCTTTCCTCTTTGATATGGCGGCATAAAGCAATAATTTCCTGTAGAATTTCCTTTTGCTTATCCGCATCCTTTTCCAGCATATGGTGATTCAGAAGCAGAATACCCATCTGCATTAAAAGGGGAAAGCAGGAATAATATTTCTTAATCACTCCCCTGCATTCCTCTATCACTTCCTCAAAGGGTTTGTTGACAAACTCATTTGCCAATCTATAGTACAGCTTTTTAATATCCTCCTTGACCATCTGAGGCTCGTAGCCTATTAATTCGTCTATGCTGATATTAAAGTACGCCGCCAGCTGCGGAAGAAAGGTAATATCCGGATAGCTCTGTCCCGTTTCCCATTTGGAAACGGATGCCTTGGATACTCCCATATAGGAGGCCAGCTCATCCTGCGTGATTCCCTTTGCTTTTCTGTGCTTACTGATTGCATTGGCAATATTAATATCTTTCATGTCATCACCTCTAATATTATTATAGTATAAATACCATTTCCTACAATGGATTTCCGGTTGATTTTAGTTGATAAAATCAACCAAAAGGAAACATGGTTACAAAAAAATGGACAAAACCATAAATGCTATTTTATTGGCTCTGCCCTTAAGGTAATCCTATTTTCTTTCTTTCATGTCACCAGTTGTTTTTGCTCTGCGATTTCTCCAATTTCATTAAAGGTTAATGCACAAAATCTGCTGTTTACATATTGTTTTTGATAGCAATTCTTGTTTGGAGCTATTGCAATATCACTGACTAATTCTTCCTTCGAAATAGCTTCTATGAAATATAACGGAGTATCATGATTATATCCCTGGCATTCCTTTGTTATTTGTAAAATATTACTTTCATATCTTTCAAAATTATCTTTGCATATAGAATTTATATTTCAGATTTGTTGGCATTATATATCCTGCACCTTTAAATGCTGCTTCAGGAACCTTTCAGTACGATAAAGCCACATATTGTAATGTAGTTTCTGCAGAAGGATACTTTAACCCTGCTTTTGCTGGTTTGTATACATCAAGTCCATGGATAAATAACGGTAACTATTCTACTGCAAGTGCATACATTGATACCTACGGAACAGCAAATGCTAATCTTAGTATTGCCCAACTTTTGGGACTTTCAGGAACTATTCATTCCGTAAACTATTCTCTTGAATTAGACTGTGATAAATATGGAACTGTTACCGGTTCATGGTCACTTATTCCATTCTCATAACGTATCATATAAAAGTTTACAGTCTAATTCGACTGTATAAAAAATTAATCAAGTTAATCAAGTAAGAGGCAGTTGAATAATCAACTGCCTCTTACTTGCTCCTTCATAACTGCCTTTCATTCCAGCATAATTTCTTTCAGTGAGATTTTTTTTTTCTTCCCTGCATATATGTACATAATTAACTCATAAAGAATTGCAAAAGAAGCTAAGGTAATGAATAACGCCGGTACATCAAAGCTGTATTCCGGCACTCCCTCGATATCTTTAAATACGACAGAAACCATTATTTTTAGTAAAGCATATTGATATAGGGTGCCCACCCCAAAGCCAATATACGCGATGGGTCTGTATCCGCCAAGGACAGCCTTCTTACAGGCTTTAATGGAATACCCGAATACTCTCATCATGGCAATGGTTTTTGTATTTCCGCGAACAACTGTCGTGATTGCTAAAAAGAGCGTGGTAAAAGACAAAATTATCCCTATCATGATCATCATCACGGCAAAGAAAATACTGGCCAGCTCCTTCATACTAAAAGACATTTGCATCATATCCGAATAACAAAAGGAGGCAAAGCCAATAAAAAAAATAAGGGATGCCCGGCTCCTCACCGTACTTTTTCTAAGATCTTCTATAAATGTCTGCTTCTTTTCCTTTTTATAGCCTTTTCTTTTTGCCTTTATCCTTATGGCTTTTCCTTTTAACAGCTCCATGACCGGAATCCTTAATTTCAGACAGGCATAGAAAACAGAGAGTATAGAAAAAAGAATTGTCGGCAGAATAACCATAACCACAGCGAGAAGAGGATGAAAATGTACGGAATATGGAGGTAACATTTTATCATCATTTTGTATTTGATAAAATACCGGCATCAGTGCAAAGGAAGAGCCGAAACCAAACCCGGCTCCCATTAATACACTTACTCCGAATACCCAAAAGCTTCTTGCAATTTTAAATTTCGAATAGCCCAATGCCTTTAAAATACCAAGCTCCTTTCCATGGATATCAATATAATGCTTTATGTAAAAAAGCAACATGATAACGGCTGTGGCTAGCAAGCATCCGCCGCTCACCCCACTGACTACTTTTCCCGACAAAACCTGAGCATGATAAAAGGCCATAACGGCTTCCGATGTGATCTGCGCTTCCAGCCCGGCTATATCCATATTATAATTCAAAAACAGCGTACAGACAAAGACCGCACAAAACGAAATAACGGATATCCCCATCAGCTTAGACGCATCCTTTATACTGATAATCATCCTGTCACCACCCAATCTCATATGCGGTTTTCCGTACCTTATTTTCATAGACTTCACGTACTTTACCACTGTTCATCCTGATTACGGTGTGTGCCATATCGGCAATATTCTCATTATGGGTAACCAACACAATGGTAAAATAATATTGCTTCTGCAATTTGCCTATATAGTCAAGTACCAAACGGCCTGTTTCTTCATCCAATGCACCCGTCGGCTCATCCAAAAATAATACTTTCGGTTTTTTCGCCAAAGCTCTGGCTACCGATACCCTCTGCTGTTCACCGCCGCTCAGCTCACCCGGATATTTTTCCAGCATCTCTCCCAGCCCAACCGCTGTCAGTATTTCCCTGTATGCATGGTTTCCTGTCAGATCAGCTCCCATTTTCACGTTTTGTTCCACATTCATATTGGGAAGCAAGTAATACTGCTGAAAAATAAATCCTACAGTTTCCCGGCGGAATGCTGTCAGCTC
>CAMJWQ010000127.1 GCA_946409475.1 uncultured Lachnospiraceae bacterium | reverse complement strand
TCTCCAATGGTATGGACCGCCGTGTAATCTGTGCTGGGATTGGATTTTGCATTATCCGGCTCAATTTTAACAGGCAGATAGGATTTACCGTTAGCTAATCTAAGCTGTAAATTTGTCACTGTGTAATCATCCCGATTCTCCGTAGGAATATACATATCCTCAAAGGGAGTACCGGAATTTCCGGCCCACATACTGAGAGTGATATCATAGCTTCCGTCTTCGTTATGTGTAAAATACTTATTATCAACAAGGACTATACGGGAATCAAGACTTGACCAACGGGAAAAGAAGGATAATACCTCATGTGGGTTGTCTTCATATGGCGCGGTTAATGCATTTTTAAAGTAACTGTTCAGTCCCCCGCAGGTAAGGGCAAAATAAGCTCCATTTTCCAAGACCGGAATGGTTGAAGCTTCCTCCCCGTCAATCAGGAGCTTTGTATTGCGGTTATCACTGCCGTCATTGGCGGTTATGGTTTTTGTACCGCCAATGACGCTGTTATCCGTTACGTTAAGGCGCACACCTTCTACCTGGTTAATACGGTTGATATCCACACGATAAGCAGGTGTTGTTGTTTTTCGGAATAAATTGAAGCCTTCTACATAAAATTCCACATAATCATGTCCAAATAGTACATCGGATGGAATGCGTGCAAAAAACTTACCTTGAACACGTTGTTTCTGTTCAAATACCCGTACATATTCCCCCTGTCCATCCAGACGGTAGCTGATAGCCATAGAGGTAAGTCCTATGGTATCACTGCAGTTAAAGGTGACGGACAGCTCCTCTCCTTCCGTAACAGGCTCAAGGGTATCCGCAAGCTCTACAAAGGGATAGCTGCCATCGTCCGTACCGTAGTCGTCATATCCACGGAAATCAATCAGCGCCGGCGGAACCTGCCAGCTTTTTACAGTACCGGGCTCTGCTGCCGTATTGGCGGAGACCTTAATACATTGATTCTCTTCCGTGCGGGGATAGGTATACTTTATGGAGTTACCGGAGCCTTGTACCAGATCAGCTCCATTCTCATTAAACTTTGCACATACCACTGAGGTATGATACGTTCTTCCAAAGCGAAGGGTACGCATATCCGTAGTATGAAATCCGCCGTAGTCTATCCTGTAGATATCCTTATTTTCCTGCAAATTAGTTTGATACAGCTCATTAAACTGGGCTACCGTTGTTCCGTTGTTGCTGAGCCATAATACCATTGTCTTTCCGGATTCTATCATAATATCCGGTTCGGATATCGTCCACGTCAGGTATGTACCGGATGGATACTCATAATAAATATTATAATATCCTATATTTATTGCCTTATTTGTGCGGTTATATAGCTCCACATAAGAGTACTGTTTTCCTGATCCGGGCGGAGTTACCACCTCTGTCACAATAAACGGTGCCTTTTTGCTGTCAGCTATATCAATATATTGAATTTGTGATATGCTTTCATCACTTTTAACACTGCTTCCCACTTCATTTACGGCTTCCACATACCAAGTCAAAGTGTCACACCATAATACCGACCTGTCAACAGCAGCGTTAAAACGATTGGTCCCCTCTTCACGAGTCATTACAGTCTTTATGAATTCATCTGCCTGCTTATAATATAGATTAACATTTATGTTATCAAGATTGCCGTCAATACTGGCTGCCGCATGAAAAGGCTGGTCGGCAGCAACCGTACTGTCCCCTTCTACGGATGTAATTTGAAGCTCGGTGTCATCAAGGATTACTTTCTCTTCCGGCACCTGCCATGCTTCCACACTTCCGGGAGTAGCTTGGGATACCTCCTGTTTTAAAGATAGTATTCCTGTTCCCGGATACGCATATTGTACGGCTAATTTCTGATTTCTGTCAGAAATATCTGCCCCGTTTTCATTACACCATGCTTCTGCAATGATAGAATTCTCATCACGCCCAAACAGAAAGCCACGTTTACCCGTGGGATGGATTCCTGAATAGTTGATTCTGTAAATATCCACATTTTCTACAAGATCTACATTATAAAACGAATTAAAATCCTCCAGGGTAACCGTATTTGGGGTATCATTCTGCCATAATACCAGGGTTTTACCGGGTTCAATATATACATCCGTCCCCTCTGTGGTCCAGATTTTACCAACTGTAGTGGTATACCAATAATAAAACGTATATTCCTTGAAATTTATAGTAACATTAGAATTATTATATATTTCCGTATACGTATATTTTGTACCTGTGGGACCTGCCGGCATTACCTCCGTAACTATAAGGGGAGATGCATTTTCCGCCTGATTGTCCGCAGCAGCAGATACTGCCGGTCCATCGTTACTGCTATTTACCGCATCCTTGTCAGCTTCTCCTTCAATGCCCGTTAAAGATTCCTCTTTATTCTTTTCCTGGACGGTACCGTTGTCCAAATCGGCACTATTAGTTTCCGTGTCATTTGTGCCGGTACCGGCAGCAAATACCGGATTAACCATTGACAGTACTAATTCCGCCACTACCAGTAATGCAATTACCGGTTTGAAAATTCTCTGTTTCATTTTCTTCTCCCTAATTATTTAATGATCTATGTAAAGCAATTTTCATGATTGCGTATTTTTATATGGTTCCGCTTTATCCAGGCATTACCGGCAATTCAAGCCATTTTATTGTTGCCTTGATGCTTGTATTTTACTAACAGAATAGAAGTAATTGCTGATACAAGCGGAACTGTCATAATAACACCAAGGGTGGCGGATAATCCGTGCAATATTTCAATTGCTATCGCATATTGGTTCATTACTTGTAAATAGGGCATGTTGTAAGAATAATAAAGAATTAATGTATTTATGGAACCTCCTGCAAAAGCCAGAATCAACGTATTTGACATAGTTCCCATCATATCTCGTCCCACATTGATACCGGAACGAAAGAGAAGCTGTGCTTTTGCACCAGGATTATGCATATATATCTCATTTATGGAAGATACCACGGAAATGCTTATATCCATAACCGCTCCCATGGAAGCAATAAGTATGCCGGAATACAGGATACCTCCCACATGCAGCCGGCTGTTTTGACTGATATAAATAATGGACTCAATATCCTGCACATTGTAGCCCGTTACATGTAACAGCATACTGAATAATGCGGCGACCATACCCGCAACCATAATACCGGCAGCCGTTCCTAAAACAGCACAAAGTGTTTTCACAGACCAGCCGCCTATGAGCAGCATTGTCACTACCGTAGTCAGTACACAGACAAGGGTCCCGGAGAAAACCGGGGAAATACCAATATACAGCATGGGAAGATAGAGAAAAATAATACATATAAAGGTGAAAACAAGTGCAATTGCGGAAAGTATTCCTTTCCTTTTGCCTATTATACATAGAACTGCCATGAACAGTCCGATAAACAGCCACAGCATATTTCCCCGGTCATAATTGAAAACACTGGCACTCAATTCCCTGCCGTTACCGTTAAGCATAAGAATTACCCTGGTTCCTTCTTTACAGTATGCGCCGGATAAATAACTGTTTGGATTTTGTGCTTCACACAATTCCCCCTTATAATCACCGGATAGTATTTTAACCTTCACCAGCTGATTACCTTGGTATGGCCCATTATCAGGAAAAAGAGCATCATCTGTCAGAACTTCGACAACCTCTGCTTTCACAAATTCAGTTCCGTTACTGGCTCTTAAAGATGTTTTCTTTATACTGGCGTTAAATAAAATCAGTCCCGCTGCGAACAGAATTAATAAAATTGCAAAACATATTCTTCTAACGGTTTTCCTGTTACCATGAATCGTATTCATACTATGGCTTCCTCCCGGCACCTAACCTTCATAATTTGGCACTTTTCTTACTTGCGTTCCGGTGCATTTCAGAAAAACTATAACATCCCAATATAGAGTTCTTGTTAAATCCATGTTATTTTTTACCTTAAAAACCATACGGTATCCAATGGGGGATAAAATATGGGGCATTACATCCGAAAACGTAAAAAAAGCCCAAACAGGTGTAAAACCTGTTTGGGCTTTTCTATATTTATCAGACTTGAATTATAAAATTTAACAACAATTGTAATCTTTTATTTTTTCATTCGGCTGCAAAAATACCAAAGTGCCGATAGGTCAGCTCTGTCACGACCCGGCCTCTTGGTGTACGATTCATAAATCCGTTTTTTATTAAAAAGGGCTCATATACTTCTTCTATGGTTCCCGCATCCTCTCCTACGGCAGAGGCTAATGTTTCCAAGCCAACGGGGCCTCCCTGAAACTTCTGAATCATTGTCAGTAATAAATGCCTGTCTGTCTGATCTAATCCCTGCTTGTCCACTTCCAGTAAATCCAGGGCTAATTCAGCAGTCTTTTGTGTGATACGGCCGTTATATTTTACTTCGGCAAAATCCCGGACTCTTTTTAACAGGCGGTTCGCTAATCTGGGGGTTCCTCTGGCCCGTTTCGCAATTTCCAAAGCCCCCTCCTCCTCAATTTCCACTTGTAAAACAGCTGCGGAACGGATGATAATTTCCTGAAGCTCCTGATGATTATAAAATTCCAAACGGGAAACAACGCCAAACCGGTCTCTTAACGGTGCTGTAAGGAGTCCCGCCCGTGTGGTAGCGCCTACAAGTGTAAACTTGGGCAAATCCAGCCGGATGGACCTGGCAGAGGAACCTTTCCCAATAAGGATATCTATAGCATAATCCTCCATGGCCGGATATAAGACCTCCTCCACCTGTCTGTTCAAACGATGAATTTCATCTACAAAAAGTAAATCACCCTCCTGCAGATTGTTTAAAATGGCTGCCATTTCTCCGGGTTTATCAATTGCCGGTCCGGAGGTGATTTTTAAATTCACACCCATTTCCTCTGCAATGATCCCGGCTAAAGTTGTCTTTCCCAGACCAGGGGGACCATAAAACAAGACATGATCCAGAGCATCACGTCTTTGCTTCGCAGCTTCTATGTAAATTTTTAAATTATTCTTTATTTTTTCCTGACCGATATATTCTTCCAGATTTTTTGGGCGCAGACTGCCCTCTATCTTTTTATCCTCTTCCGTAAAATCAGTTGTAATCATACGTGGCTTCATATGCTACCCCTTACATAAGTGACAAATTTTTTAAAGCTTTCTTTAAAACAGTTTCCGTATCCATGGCCTCTGTTACCACAATGGGATTTACTGCCAAAGCAGCATCGGAAGCACTGTATCCAAGCGCGACTAAGGCCTCCATGGCCTCTTCCTTTACACCTGCTCCAGGATTGAATGCGGCAGTATCCATGAATTCCCCATCATCGGACATCCCCTCTATTTTACACTTATCCTTTAAATCCAATATGATTCGCTGTGCCGTCTTATTACCGATTCCCGGAGCTTTCGCTATGGCCTTTGCATCGCCTGCCATTATAGCTAAGCGCAATGGATTGGGGGCAATCACATTTAAAATACTTAAAGCCCCTTTGGGACCTATTCCGTTAACGGTTAATAATAATTGAAAAACCGACAAATCATCCGTAGACAGAAACCCGTATAAAACAAGAGCATCCTCTTTTACGTATAGATACGTATAAATCTGCACTTCCTGACCGATACCCGGTAAAAGGGAAGCTGTCTGACCGGTTATCCTGATTTGATAGCCGATTTGATTGGCTTCCAAGACCAAAGCATCTTCCCCGATGGCAATAATTTTTCCTTTTATATATGAAAGCATTGTTTACTCCCAAATGCAGGCAACGGATAAAGAACGTAGCTGATTCTACATAGCACGGTTTGTTTATGCTTATGATAATAACTATTTCCCTTTACTGTTAATATAATTAATTAACCCTTCCGACGCCATGATTTTCTTCATGAATTCAGGGAAAGCCTGACTTTTATAACTGGTTCCCCTGGTCTTATTATATATGATTCCTTTGTCAAAGTCTACTTCAACTTCATCTCCCTCTTTTATATCCCGTGCTGCTTCCTTACATTCCAGAATGGGCAGGCCTATGTTAATGGCATTCCGGTAAAATATTCTGGCAAAGGTTTCCGCAATCACGCAGCTCACGCCGGAGGCCTTAATGGCTATAGGTGCATGCTCTCTGGAGGAACCGCATCCAAAATTCTTTTCGGCAACGATGATATCTCCCTTTTTTATCTGCTTGACGAAGTCCTTGTCAATATCCTCCATACAATGAGCAGCCAATTCTGAAGGCTCTGAGGAATTTAAATACCTGGCCGGAATAATCACATCCGTATCCACATTATCACCGTATTTAAATACTTTACCACTTGCATTCATATACATTTCCTCCTATTATTCTATTGTTTCGGGACTGCTGATGGTTCCCGTTACGGCGCTGGCCGCCGCTACGGCGGGACTTGCCAGATAAACTTCCGATTCCACGTGTCCCATACGTCCCACAAAATTTCGGTTGGTCGTGGAAACGCACCGTTCCCCGGCTGCCAAAATTCCCATATAGCCCCCCAGACAGGGCCCGCAGGTAGGTGTGGAAACTACGGCTCCGGCATGAATAAAGGTTTCCAACAGCCCTTCTTTCATTGCTTGCAGATAGATCGCCTGGGTAGCCGGAATCATAATGCAGCGAATACCCTTTTTCACCTTTTTTCCCTCCAAGATTTTGGCTGCCACACGCAGATCCTCAAGTCTTCCGTTTGTGCAGGAACCGATGACCACCTGATCAATGGCTATGCCCTCTATCTCATCTATGGTTTTCGTATTTTCCGGCAGGTGAGGAAAAGCAACCGTCGGCTTTAAGGTACATAAATCAATCCGATAGGTTTTTTCGTATTTTGCATCTGCATCTGCTTCATATACCTTATATTTTTTAGCAGAATGCTCTTCCATATATGCCTTTGTTTTATCATCCACAGGGAAGATTCCATTTTTAGCTCCGGCCTCGATTGCCATATTCGCTATGGTAAAGCGATCGTCCATGGATAAATTTTCAATTCCCTCTCCGACAAACTCCATGGATTTATACAGGGCTCCGTCAACACCTATCATACCGATAATATGCAATATAACATCCTTGCCGCTCACCCATTTGGAAGGCTTTCCTGTTAATTCAAATTTCAGGGCGGCCGGCACTTTAAACCATGCTTTTCCTGTTGCCATTCCGGCAGCCATATCCGTACTTCCCACTCCGGTGGAAAAAGCTCCCAGAGCACCGTAGGTACAGGTATGGGAATCGGCGCCGATAATGACATCACCGGCGGCAGTCAGGCCTTTTTCAGGAAGAAGGGCATGCTCTATTCCCATTTCTCCCACTTCGAAGTAATTGGTGATATCGTATTTTTTTGCAAAATTCCTTACGCATTGGCAATGCTCAGCCGATTTGATATCTTTATTCGGCACAAAGTGATCCGGTACCAGGGCTATCTTATCATTATCAAAAACACTTTTTACATTCATTTTTTCCATTTCTTTTATAGCCACCGGCGAAGTAATGTCATTCCCAAGTACTAAGTCTAAGGATGCCTCTATTAGCTGTCCGGCTTCCACCCTGTCTAAGCCGGCATGGGCCGCTAATATTTTTTGCGTCATTGTCATTCCCATATCCTAATTCCTCCTTATTTTTCATATACATAAAATATACCGATTGTTTTACTAATAAGCCGGCACATTATTCATGCTCAATACATGATTTTATTTTCTATGTTGTCATCATAGCATAGCATCTGTTATAATACAAATATATAATAAGAATATCTAATATGAATTAAAGTTATAAGGCGGTGCTTTATGGATCCTAATAATTTATCTCTATACCGTATTTTCTTTGAGGTGGCTTCTACAGGGAACATTTCCAGGGCGGCTAAAAATTTATACATCAGCCAGCCGGCCATCAGCAAGGCCATTCAAAGATTAGAACAGAATATGGGTTTTCCCTTATTTATCCGCAGCTCCAGAGGTGTTATCCTGTCTCAGGACGGAGAGGTCTTATATGAGCATGTAAAAAGGGCTTTTTCCATCTTAAGTGAAGGAGAAAAAGAGCTGCGGCAGATACATGAATTCGGCATCGGCTACATCCGAATCGGCGTCAGCACCACTCTATGCAAATATATTTTACTGCCTTATTTAGCAGAATTCGTGAAAAACCATCCTCATATGCGTATATCCATTGAATGCCAGTCCTCCGGCCAGACACTGCGGTTATTGGAAGAAAACCGTATTGATATCGGCTTGATCGGACAGCCTTTTGAAAGCAAAAACATAAATTTTCATCAATTAATGGAAATCCATGATGTTTTTGTTGCCAGCAGATCCTATATTGATAATCTGCTGTTAAGAGAACCCTCCATTCAAAACAATCTGTTAAATAAAGCCAATGTCATGCTCCTTGATAAATCAAATATGACAAGGAAATATATTGATGAATATGTTAAGGATTTTCAAACGGAAATCAATCATGCCATTGAGGTTACTTCCATGGACCTGCTAATAGACTTTGCAAAAATCGGATTGGGAATCGGCTGTGTGATTCAGGAATTCGTACAGAAGGAGCTGGCGGAGGGCGATCTGATTCTCATTAAGGAGGCACCCCTTATCAAATCCCGTTATGTCGGTTTTGCGTATGCTAAAAAATCCCCGGTCTCCTCCGCCATACAGAATTTTATTGATTTTATTTATAAGCAGACATTTTAAACAGGAACGGTTACGGCAGAATTACCGTATGTCAGGTATCCTTACGGGATTTCATAATTAAATGTTATTAAAAGC
>CAMJWQ010000126.1 GCA_946409475.1 uncultured Lachnospiraceae bacterium | reverse complement strand
ATCCATTATTTATGTAATGTATTCTTTTTTTCTATTAAGCTTTTTACCCTGTAAACAATTCCGTCAGTATTCATCCCATAATAATCAAGGACTTCAGAATCTGTTCCGTTTGGAACATCTTCGTCAGGTATTCCCATAATTGACAGCGGTACTGAGGTCTCTGTCTTTAGCACTTCTGCCGCCGCGCCTCCCAGTCCGCCATAAATACTGTGTTCTTCCACCGTCAGAATACATCCGCATTTATGAGCTGCCGTAACTATGGCTTCCGTATCCAGCGGTTTAATGGTATGCATATCCAGCACCGTTATATGAATTCCTTCTTTTTCCAATGCCGCTGCTGCTTCCAGCGCTCTATACACCATTTGTCCGCAAGCTATGATCGCCGCATCCGCTCCGCCATACCAGGAAATCGCTTTTCCAATTTCAATTTTACTTCCCCTTTCGTTAATGACCGGTACTTCCCCTCGTCCGATACGGATATAAGCCGGACAATCATTCTTTAATAATTCATCCGTCAATGCTGTCATCTGATTCGCATCGGATGGAATCTCCACGATCATTCCCGGAATTGCACGCATTAAAGCAATGTCCTGCAAAGAATGATGGGTAGCTCCTAAGGCTCCATAGCTGATTCCACCGCTGATTCCTATAATTTTTACATTATTATGAGAATATGCCATATCCACTTTCACCTGTTCAGCCGAACGCATGCTGTAAAAGCTTGCCGGGCCGATTACGTATACCTTCTTCCCCATGGCTGCCATACCGGCTGATACCGTCACCGCATTCTGTTCGGCTATTCCCAGTTCCACGAACTGGTTCGGCAATTCATCGGGATAGCTTCCAAGGGAAGCAGAGCCCCTTGAATCCGTGCACACCACTATAATATTTTTATCCTTCTTTGCTTCCTCCAATATTTTTTTAGAAAAAGCCCCCCTGCATGTTTCTTTTTCCATTATGCAAATTCCTTTCTATACTCGGCCATATTCTTTTTCATCTGCTCAACCTGCTCTAACGTAGGTGTTTTATGATGCCATTCCGCCTTATTTTCAGCACAGGCAAGACCTTTTCCCTTTGTCGTATTGGCTATGATGCACATTGGCTTTCCGGCAGCATCCTGTGTATCAAGCGCTTCATATATTTCCTCCAGGTCATGTCCGTTAACCACTAAGGTATGAAAGCCAAATGCCTTTGTTTTCTGCTCCAAATTTTCCAACGGCATAACGTCCTCCGTAAGTCCGCTGATCTGCAGATGATTCCGGTCAATAATCCATGTCAGGTTTTTTAACTTAAATTTTGAAGCCGACATAGCGGCTTCCCAATTGCTTCCTTCCGCAAGCTCCCCATCTCCCGTTAATACAAAAATCCGGTTATTACATTGATTAAGCTTTAAAGCCAGTGCCATTCCGGTAGCCAATCCCAGTCCATGACCAAGGGAACCCGTATTTGCTTCCACACCTTTAATTTTTTTGTTCGGATGTCCGCCAAGCTTTGCCCGAAAGCTTCCAAATTCATCCAAATCCTGCCTGTCTATGTACCCGTATTCTTCGAGAATGGAATAATAGGCTTCCGCCGAATGACCTTTACTCAAAATAAAGTGATCCCGTTCCGGACAATCCGGGTCCCCGGAATCATGCTTCATATAATCAAACAAAACCGTTAAAATATCAATTTCCGAAAGATCTCCTCCAATATGACCTCCTTTTCCATGATAAATCAATTCCACCGTTTTCACGCGAACATTCATTGCCTGTATCATAAGCTCCTTTTTATGTTCCGTCGTAAGTTTCATAATGTCCTCCTTGCCATGCCGTTATCTGTTATAAAAGCATATTTACAGCCATTTTCCATCCTTTCAGCTTCTCATTTCGTTTGCGGACTTCCATCGTATTTTCATAAAAACGATAGGAAATGGCATTATAAATACTGCTATCATCATAAATTCCGGTTGAAATCCCGGCTAAATATGCCGCTCCGATCGCCGATAGTTCTTCCGAATCCGGTATTTTCACACTTACATTAGATATATCACTTTGGAACTGCATCAGATATTCGTTTTTTGTCGGTCCGCCATCCACACATAATTCCTTAATATGCAATCCCGTATCGTTTCGCATTGCTTCTACCACATCATTAATCTGATAAGCAATGCAATCACAGGCTGCTTTCACTAATTCGGCTCTTCCCGTTGAACGGTTCATACCGGTTATGATTGCATGCGCATCGCTTTTCCAATAGGGTGCGCCCAATCCTGTAAATGCCGGAACCAGATAGGTTCTGTCGTTTGCATTAGCCTCCATGGCCAATTCCGATGTTTCCTGTGCTGTCCGGATCAAACCCATATCTTCCTTCAGCCAGGAAATTACCGCTCCGGTATAGTTAATATTGCCTTCCAATACATAAGAAACCTTACCTCCGATTCCCCATGCCAATGAAGTTGACAGTCCATGTCTACTGAATACCGGTATGTCTCCCGTATGCAGCATCACCGATGAGCCTGTTCCATAGGTTACTTTGATATTTCCCTCTCTCCTGCAATTGTGGCCAAATAATGCCCCGTGAGAATCTCCAAGTACCCCGCAAATGGGAATTGCCTGATTAAGATATCCTTCCAGATCCGTTTCTCCAAATAAAGAATCCGAATCGCAGACCTTTGGAAGAGTGTCGGCAGGTATTCCGAAAATACCGCAAAGCTCTTCGTCCCACTTCAGTTCCCGTATGCTAAAAAGCTGTGTACGGCTTGCATTGGAATAATCCGTTTTAAATTGTCCTCCCCCGGTCAGTTTATAAATAAGCCAGCTGTCCATTGTTCCAAATGCCAGTTCCCTCGCCCCCGCTTTATTATGTATTTCCGGAATATTTCTTATCAGCCATGCCATTTTTCCTGCCGGATAGTAAGGAGAAAGCTGCAATCCGCTTTTCGCGGCAATGGTGTCACCGAACCCTGCTTTTTCAATTTCCAGACAAATATCCTTTGCTCTGTTGCACTGCCATACAACGGCATGATTTAAAGGCCTTCCCGTTTTTTTATCCCATACGGCTGTTGTTTCTCTTTGATTCGAAATACTCATACAACAAATTTTATTTTTATCAATTCCAGCTTTTTCAATAACGTTTTTTGAAGCACTGATTACATTTCTATAAATTTCATCCTGGTCATGTGAGACCCATCCCCATTCATTAACAATCTGCTTGTGAGGCAGATCACATCGTGCTAATATGGTACCGGAATCATCAAAAATAATTGCTTTTGTTCCCTGCGTACTCTGATCAATGCCAAGTATATACGGTGTATTCATTTTTCCCCCTTTCAATGTTTCCATTTTGTTCCTTCTTCTTTATCTTTTAATATTTAACCATATATTATGTTCTTTGTCAATAATATTAATTTCTTTTTTGAACATTTATTAAAATATTTGTTCTATTTAACACATTTTATGAATCTTAAAAATCGCAGGCATCTTTCAAACCGTGCTTAAAGTCCGTTCGAAAATTTCTGCCTTTTATTATTTGTGCACAATTGACAAGTTATGACAAGGTACTGTCATTACCCTCATTTTATTAATTTAAAGATGCATACATTGCAATCTCACATCATATGTTTCATTTCAAACATTTTATAAGTTCATTATTGCATTTTAAATTAAATTACGATATAATTATTGAAAAGTTTTACAATAAATCCACATATATTATATGTGAATTTACCTAGTAACATCGATCATTAGGTTTCATAATAAGCGGAGATATAACATGAAAAAAGAGCGTCATTCTAAAATAATTGAAATCATGGAATCCCAAAATACAATTTCAATTAAAGAACTCGCAGAAAAGTTAAAATGTACAGAAATGACTGTAAGACGAAATCTTGATGAATTACAGGAAATGAATTTTGTGAAGAGAGAGCATGGCTATGCTATTTTATTAAATCCGGCACAGCCTACGGATTATTATGAGCAAATCGGTGAACATTTAAGAGAAAAGCTTGCCATTGCATCTGTAGCCTTAACCTACGTGCATTCGCACCAGAGCATCTGCCTGGATTCAGGAACTACAATTCAGCAATTGGTCACCCTGCTTCCTGACAATATTCCCTTATCTGTCATTACATCCAGTCTCACCGCTGCCATGACATTATCCAACAATGAAAATATCCAGGTATTATTACCGGAGGGATTTCTTCATCATAAAAACCGTTCCATTATTATCAACGGAAACAACACCTTAAAGCAATATAAAACCGATATTGCCTTTATTTCCTGCCGTGCTTTCCGCATTCCGGGAGGTGCTTTTGAGCATTCTCAGACATTAATTGCTACCAAAAGGGCCCTTGCCAATACTGCTGATAAAAGAATCCTATTATTAGATTATTCAAAATGGGAAATAAATTCTCTTTGCAATTCTATTTCCCTTGATCAGATTGATACTATTATTACCGATAAATTGGCTCCTGCCGATTCCATTAAAAAGGTTTCGGAATTAGGTAAGGAAATTATTATTGTGAACCCTAAAAATAATTCTATTGAAAATCACTTTAATCCTTCAAAATTCGGCTAGAATTTTTTACGGTTTTTTTCAATCTGTTTTTCAGTTCTATAATCTTATCTTCAATGATTTTAATGGTTTTCTTAAATTCTTCATCACTTTTTCCCGTCGGATCCTCCATTCCCCAATCTTCCCTTATCTTACAAGGCACAACCGGACAATTAACATGGCAGCCCATTGTAATAACCACATCAGGATTTGGTATATCCCTAATTAATTTGCTTCTCTGGGTCATTTCCATATCAATCCCATATAATTCTTTCATTAGCCGGACCGCATCCGGGTTAATATGATCCTTTAATTCGGTTCCGGCCGAATAACTTTCGAACACCTCCCTTGCAAGATGTTTTCCGAGGGCTTCCGCTATCTGGCTTCGGCAGGAATTGTGTACACATACAAAGGCAACCTTAGGCATATTATCTGCTATTATTTCACTCATCATTTTTATCCTCCCTAAGTATAATATTCAATATCAATTTCTATCTAATCTAATTGTACTCCACAGCAAATCCAGATTTTTCCCCTTCATTTCGTCCGGCTGCCGGCTAATCACCGCAAAATTTCCATTTACATTCTCATCAACTTATTGATCCATTCAATTTCATTACCGGTTTTTGCTGACAGCAATTTATTTTTCATTTACAAGTGTACTTTCCGGGAACCAATGAGAGGTATTATTTGCAATTTTAACGAGTATCAGCATAATCGGTACCTCCGTTAACACTCCTACAATGGTAGCCAAGGCTGCCGGTGAATCCATACCAAACAAGGCAATGGCAACGGCAACAGCGAGTTCAAAGAAATTGGAAGCGCCAATCAACCCTGCAGGAGCAGCAATATTATGTGGAAGCTTTAATCCCTTTGCTGCCAGATATGCAATAAAGAAAATGAAAAATGTCTGCAAAATTAAAGGTACTGCAATCAATAATATGTGTAAAGGATTGTTTAAAATAACATCACCCTGAAAGGAGAATAAAAGTATCAGCATCAGTAATAGACCTACTATAGTTGCATTGTCAAATTTGGGTAGAAACTGGTTTTCAAAATACTCTGTTCCTTTCCTTTTACTTACATACATTCTTGTTAATACTCCTGCCGTTAAGGGAACTGCAACGAACAATACAACCGATAAAATAAGAGTGTCCCAGGGAACTGCAACTTTACTCACTCCCAGTAAAAATTTTACAATTGGAACAAATGCCACTAAGATAATTAAGTCATTAGTCGCTACCTGAACGATTGTGTATGCCGGATTTCCTTTTGTTAACTGACTCCATACAAACACCATAGCGGTACAAGGCGCAGCCCCCAATAAAACAGCTCCTGCCAAATACTCTTTTCCCAGCTCTGCCGGAATCACTCCTTTACATACGATATAGAAAAAGAAAGATGCAATGGCAAACATGGTAAAGGGTTTGATCAGCCAGTTTACCGCCCATGTTGTATAGAGCCCTTTGGGATTTTTTCTTACATTTTTAATGCTTTCAAAATCTACTTTCATCATCATTGGGTAAATCATAACCCAGATTAGTATGGCAGTAGGAACAGATACATTTGCATATTCAAACCGATTAAAAAACGCCGGGATGAAGGGTAAAAATTTTCCGATTACTACCCCTGTAATCATGCAAAGTGCCACCCATATGGTTAAGTATTTTTGAAAAAAACCGATTCCGGTTGATTTTTCTTTATTCATTTTTCCTCTCTCCTTTACTGCGTTATTTTACAATTGCACAGACATCAATCGTTTTATACTTTTCACATTGTTTATAGTCTGCCTGGCAGGCCGGTAATTCAACCAGTTTTAGCTCTAAATAATCCCACAAGCTTTTATGTTCTTCCTTAAAGCCCTCGCTTATCCCATAATATGCCCATTGTGCTTTTTTATAGCAATATAGCATCCCACAGTTTTTAAGTACGGTCAGATGTCTGGAAGCGTTTGACTGAGTCATATTTAAACAGACTTCTATCTCACAGACACACATTTCCCCTTTCATCAATAAAGCCAGGATTCTTAATCTGCTTTCTTCAGACAGTGCTTTGAAAATGGTAACCACGTTTTCACTCCTTCTATATTTTTATATGAGCATATATGCATATACTATGCATGAAAAAATGAAATGGTGACTACCACCTTTCATACCATTCCATAGGATACCACCTTTCCGTCAATAACCAATGCCGGAGTCGACATCACACTATATGCTGCTATTGCAGAAAAATCCGTTACATGCTCAATAACCGTATCCATCCCTAATTGCTCCAACGCTTTTTTCACATTTGCTTCCAGTTCATTGCATCTCTCCTTCTCTAATTGATATCTTATATATAATTCGCTCTGCCGCATTCTATTAATAATAAATAACTGCATTAACAGCAATCCCTTATAATTACAGGCTTCATCATTACTGTTTCACATTCCTTGTAATTTCCGCTAAGCGGGCTGCTGCTGTTTCAAACCCCTGTTTACTCAGTGAATAATGCATCCACTTTCCTGCTCTTATGCCTTCCACTAAACCGGACTCACATAGTATTTTCATATGGTGGGATAAGGTGGACTGAACAATATTTAGATCTTCCAGTATTTTGCATGCACACATATCACCATTTTGCAGCATTTCAATAATCATTAATCGATTAGGATCGCAAAGAGCTTTAAATATTTTGGCATCTTTCTCATATTGGTTTATCATTACCTTCACCTCTTATCCATCTTCATCAATATATAAATCATATCATCAAATCGATATTTGTCAATATATAAACTATTATTTTTTAGTATTCAGGTACTATCATGATAAGTCCTCCTTTATATTCCTTTGTTTTTTTGTAATAGCTTCTTATAGGTCATTTCCACTCCAAAGGCACCTAAAGGAGCGGTTATTAAAATTGCCAGCACGGCAACCGTTAATACAATCTTTCCGCAGCTAAGTCCCATAGCTAACGGTACACCTCCTATCGCTGCCTGTACGGTGGCCTTAGGCATATAGCCAATCATACAAAACAGGCGTTCTTTCATATTGAGTTCCGTCTTTAATAAACAGCAGAACACACCCGCCATACGGAATATTAGAACTCCGAATATTAACACAATTGCAGCGGCTCCTGCCGATAAGGCATAGCTGATATCTACCGTAGCTCCAACTAAAACAAATAATAATACCTCTGCCGCAACCCAGAGTTTTGAGTATTTTGCAGATAGTCTTTCCGCAACAGCAGCTCTTTTTCTCTGAAGTGCTATACCAATGCTCATCACTGCAAGAAGTCCGGAAAACGGTATCATACCATCAATCGCATTTTGAAGCGTTATCATTAAGAAGGAAAAGCTCAGTAATATAATTACTTTTATAGAATCGCGTATATGCACTTTTTTAAAAAATATGGATAGTAAAACTCCGATTACTGCTCCTGCAATAATTCCCATTACAATAGAAACCGGTATCTGTATAAAGCTGGCGGCAGAAACCTTTTCTCCCTGAGCCAATCCTGTAAATGCCGTAAACATAACAATAACAAATACATCATCTACAGATGCCCCTGCCATAATCAACTGGGGAATACTTTTCTCTGTTCCATACCCATTTTCCATTAATGCAAGCATTTTAGGAACAATAACAGCAGGCGATACGGCTCCCACTACTGCGCCCATGACAGCAGCTTCTATAATTGAAATCCCAAGTAATCCAGGTGCCAGAATAATCATTCCTGCTATTTCAAAGCACGCCGGGACAAAACACATAAGTATTGCAGGACGCCCTACTTTCTTTAAATCATTAATGTCCAGGGAAAGACCGGCTCTGGTAAGAATAATAATCAGTGCAATCTCTCTTAAGTCAGCTGAAATATCCAAAATGGATGAATCTAATAAATTAAGTACGTAAGGACCTAATATAATTCCGGTAATAATCATACCAAGCAAACTTGGTATATTCAGTTTACGGAATATCCATCCCAGAGACATTCCAATCATAAAAATCAAGGCCAAACTCGTAAGCATTTCATTTCCTCCTAAGAATTATTGTTTAATAAAAACCCATGATTCCAAATACATGGATTACAGGTCTTATATACGTCATATTAAGACATGAAAAAAGCCAATGATCCTACATATTTTGTAGAAGTCATTAGCAGTTTGCGTTTTAGTCTTTGACAGGGGAGAACTTCATTCCCATTTATTTAATTAAAAAAATCATATC